>MHMH01000001.1 GCA_001819335.1 Candidatus Nealsonbacteria bacterium RIFCSPLOWO2_01_FULL_43_32
ACAAAACACTGCGGGCTTAACGGAAAAACGCCGAACGAAATGCTTAAATTGTCAACTTAAAAAAACCGCCAAATGTCTGTATCTAAAACAGAATTTAGCCATGGAACGACCGACCGGCCAGGAACCTATGAAGTAAGAGAAAAAAATAAAGACGAATCCAACGATGCGTATCGCGTCCATATTAACCTCCTTTTAAGATCTTAAGAGCCAAATAGCTTATTTGATTGTCCTTTTAAACGAACTTTTTGTCAACCCCGTAAATATCTCCGGCTCCCATAAAAATGACCACCTCTCCTCCCTTCAGGTATTTCTTCAAATAATCAATAATATCATTTTTCGCCACGAAGTTTGCCCATTTTTGATTAATAGAGCTGATGAGTTTTTCGGCCCTAACTTGTTTTTTTATTTTAGTCTCTTCTCTCCCAGCCACATCGTAAATATCGGTGATAATTAATCGGTCAACCGGCGCTTCTTTAAAAACTCGCACAAAATCATTAAACAAGTAATAAGTCCTTTGGTATTGGTGGGGCTGAAAAACGCACCAAATTTGCCTGTGAGGCCACTTGTCTCTGGCCGCTCTCAAGGTGGCTTTAATTTGCGTGGGATGGTGGCCGTAATCGCTAACAATTTTCAATTTACAATTTCCAATTTTCAATTCTCGTTCTTCAAACCTCCGCCAGGAACCTTGATAGTCTGCCAATGCCTGATAGCTTGTCTTATCTGGAATTTTTAAAGCTCTGGCCGCGGCCAAAGCAGCTAAAGCATTGGCGACGTTATATTCGCCCGGCACTTTTAAAATTTTTCTCAAATTTGATGCCTCTCTGGTTTTTTTATATTTTTTTTCGTCTATTAAAATGCCGTCTTTAGGCAGCTTTTTCGCAAACTGCCGGAATGCCTTTAAAACATTTTGAAAGGTTTTAAAATAATCCAGATGTTCGGCTTCAATGTTGGTAATAACGATAATCTTAGGCTCATAATTCATAAAAGATTCATCATATTCGCACGCTTCAATCACCAGATACCTGGATTTGCCTAATCTGAAGTTGCTGTCGCCAAACTCTTTCACTTTTGTGCCCACGATCACCGTGGGGTCAAAGCCGGCTTTAATCAAAATTAAAGAAAGCATGGCGGTTGTCGTGCTTTTTCCGTGAGTGCCGCAAACGGCGATTGTGAAATGCTTTTTGGTCAGGTTCCCCAGCGCCTCCGGATAACTCAATATGTTAGACGTCCGACGTCTAACATTTACGGCGGGGCTATAGATGGTTAAATCGGCATCTTTTTTAAATACATTTTTGCCGATACTAATTTTAATCCCCATTTTTTCTAGCGATTTGGTGATTTCTGAACTAACCAAATCAGAGCCGCTGACTTGAAGGCCCTGGGCCAAATAATATTGAGCCAAAGCAGAGATGCCAATGCCGCCGATGCCGATGAAATGCACCTTTATTTTTTGAGTGGGCATGTTTTTAAGATATTATAAACCGGTCCCCCTCTTTTTAAAACGCTCTCCATCACTTCGATAGAATCAACTTCGAAAGTTAGATTAATCTCTTCGGCCACTTCCGGCCTTTCTTCCGGCTCAATCTTCCTGAATTCCCATTCCTTGATCCTGGCTAAGGTAATATGGGGCACTAAATCCAATTCTTCAAGCTTCTCCCCCGTCGCCCAAATCATTCTGGGGGGCATTTTTTTGGGCGGTCCGTAGCATATTTTATTAAGGGTAATAGAAAAAAATTCGCGCTTTGAAGCCATCTCTTCGGTATCCTGAAAAACCTTTAAGAGTTCTTCATCCGAAACCTGTCCTAAAAATTCCAGAGTGATATGAAGATTGTCTTTCTTGGTCCAGCGGCAAGGCAGTTCGGGCCATTTGCCCTGATAAAGGCTAAGTTCTCGTTTAATGTCCTGGGGCAGATTAATGGCGATGAAAATCCGATGCCGCATAAAAATATTTTAGCATGAATATCCTATTTGACAAAATTACTCTATTGTGATAGATTGTAATTACAAAATAATCATAAGGAGGTTAAAGTGGCTGATCATCAGGCGAAAAAAAAGATTCTTGACTTGGTAAAGCAGAGACCGAACCTTGAAGCAAAACAGATCAGCAGGATGACGGGAGTGGACCTGAAGACAACCACGCGTTGTCTGGGAGAGTTAGCTGACGAAGGGTGGATAACGCCTAAATTTCAGCCCAACAATAAGAGCCCGGTTTCTTAAAACTGGGCTCTTTTAATTCTCAAAAATATGATAAAATATAAATATGAAATTTATCTTAAGCGCGCCGCTGAAAGAAACTATTCACAATTTTATGAGAAAGGCGGGTTATTTTTCTTTGGGCGGGAGCCAGGAAAGAGAGCTTAATTATATCCGTCCCATGACCGGCAGAGCCGGCTATCCCAGATTCCACCTTTATTTAAGGAAACAGGGAGAAGATTGGGCCCTGAACCTGCATCTCGACCAGAAAAAGCCGATTTATGAAGGCACCTCGGCCCACTCGGGCGAATACGCCGGCCCGCTGGTAGAACAAGAAGCCGCCAGAATTCAAACAGTACTACGGAACGGTCTGTAGTACTATTCTTTCATGATTAATCAAACGATTGCGAAAATTTTAAAAGAGATGGCCGAGCTTTTGGACATAAAGGGCGCTGCGGCAAAATCAACCGCGTTCCGAAAGTTTAATTACCAGAAAGCCGCTAAAGCCCTGAATGGTTTGGATAAAGACATTGCTTTGGTTTATCAGGAATCGGGCGTGGCCGGCATCAAAAAGGCGCTGGTAGTCGGCGATAAAATGGCTCAAAAAATCGCCGAGTATCTGAAAAAGAAGAAAATCAAGGATTACGAAAAGTTAAAAGCCGATACAGCCATCCAGCAGATTATTACCCATTATTTTGAAACCAAGGGTCTTTCGTTGGAAGAACTGAAAAGAAACGCCAGAAAAAAGAAAATCGTTTACTCCAGATTCACCAAGCCGGCCAAGCAGCTTTTAGAGTTAGCCGGTTCGGTGGAAAAAGCCAAAGAAACCATTACCAAAGTGGCGCAATGGGCCAAATCCAGGGGCCTGGATTACGCCATTGAAACGGTCTTTAAAAAATGGCTGGAAATAGACCGGCTGAAGCCCAAAGAAATCGTCAAGAAGCCATTTTACCAGGAAAAGCCGATGTGGTGGTCGGAAACAAAAAAGATGTGGTATGTTATCAGCGACAACGGCGAGTTTCTGGAGTTTGCGGGCAAAGAGTCGGAGATTGAGTGGAAACTCGTGAAATAGTCAATGAAAAATAAATTTTTCATTTCCAACTTCGTTTTTTATATTTTAAAAAAACTCGTTAAGTGATATACTAGGACATAGTTAATTATAACTAATAAAAAACCATGTTAGCCCATACTGATTTAAAAAAAGGCGTTCAAATCATCTTAGACGGCCAGCCGTACGAAGTTTTGGTGTCCAATTCCATGAAAAAAGCCCAGCGACGGCCCGTGATCCAGACCAAGATTAAAAATCTCATTAACGGGAACGTCGTTGAAAGAAACTTCCAGCAAGGCGATGTTTTTGAAGAGGCCGGGCTGTCCAAATTGAAAGCGAAGTTCCTGTACGCCCATCGAGAGAGTTATTTCTTCACCGAATCAAGCAATCCCTCAAAGAGGTTTGATCTGTCTCTGGAACAAGTCGGCGAGAAAGCAAAGTTTTTGAAACAAGGCGAAGAGATCGAGGCGCTGATTTTTGATGGAAAAATTATCAGCATTATCCTGCCCGTCAAAGTCCAGCTGAAAGTCAAAGATTCACCTCCGGGCGTTCAAGGTGACCGGGCCCAGGGAGGGACTAAAGCCGTCACCTTGGAAACCGGCGCTCAACTCAACGTTCCCCTCTTTGTTGAAGAAGGCGATATCGTTGAGCTCAACGTGGAAACCGAAGAATACACTAGAAGAGTCGATGAAAAATAGATTTTTCATCTTCAACTTCATTTTTTATTCTAAAAAACTCGTTAGTCGAGTAAAACAAAAAACAATTACTTCAGTTCTACTTTAGCGCCGGCGGCCTCAAACTTCTTCTTGAGCTCTTCGGCTTCTTCCTTTTTGGCGTTTTCTTTAATCATTTGAGGAGCACTAGCCGCCGCATCCACCATGTCTTTGGCTTCTTTCAGGCCTTTGCCGGTGATGTCTCGGACAGCCTTGATCACCTCAATCTTTTTGGCTCCGACTTCCGTCAGCGTGACGTTAAAGGCTGATTTCTCTTCCGCAGCCGAAGCAGCGCCTGCAGCCGGAGCGGCTGATATCGGGGCCTGGGCTGAAACCCCGAACTCCTCTTCAATCGCCTTAATCGTGCTGTTCAAATCCATAATCTTCATCCCCTTGATGATTTCGATCAGCTTTTTGCCCTCTTCGGGCACAGCTGTTTTTTCTTTATTTTCTTCTGCCATAAAATTAATCGTGCGTAGTTAATGATTGGTTAATTATGCTTGACCTTTGATTTGCGATAATGCATAAATGAATTTTCTCAAACTGCCCTGTAGGGCATTGACCATCAATCTGGTTAAAAGCTCGTTCTTGGCGGGCAATTGTCCCAAAGCAATGGCTTGGACCATATCAACCACTTCCAGGCCCATCACGCCGCCCCTGATCTTCAGATTTTCGTTGCCTTTGGCAAATTCGTACATCAGCTTAAAAGGCAGAATCTCGTCTTGGTAGCCGAACCCCAGCACTATCTCCCCTTCAAGCTTTTTCACGTCAGCCGAGATTTTCTTTTCCTTCAAAACAGCGGCAATCAGGGTCTTTTTGGCCACTTTCAGTTCGCAGTCGTTCTTTTTCATTTCTCTTCTCAACTTGGTCAGGTCTTTCACTTTCATACCCTTGAAATCGGCAAAAACAATCGCTTTTTGCCTGGCGACTTTTTCTTTTAAAGCAGTTAAAATCTCTTGTTTTTCAGCTTTGGTTAACAAGTTTTTTAGAATAAAAAAATCTGTGTTTCCACAGACGAACAATGAAAGAGGTTCAGCCTCTGTCAGATTATCCTCGGCAGGTCTTAATCTAATAATATAGATGCCCGAGCCGACGCTTCGGTCGGCTCCCCGACTTTACGTCGGGGCTGTCTGTGGATATTTCAAGCATATCACTTCCCTATTTTCGTGTCAATCCCTGCCAGCCTATTTTAAGTATTTTGCCTTGGCGAGGTTATGTTCTTCCAGTGTTTTGCTGAAAATGGTTTGGCCGTCAGGAGCGGAAAGATAATACCAATATTGGCTGGTTTGAGGATGCAGGGCCGCTTCCAGGCTTTGCAGCCCTGGGTTGCTGATGGGTTTTTCAGGCAACCCTCGATTCTCATACGTCCACATAGAGGCGTCAACCTGCAAAGGCATGCCGGCTCTCAATCTTTTCCATAAAATGCCCGCAGCGATTTTCTTGTCTTCCTTGGTTTGCAATTCTTTCTCCAGGAGCGAAGCCATAATGACCACATTCGGAGTAATCTCCAGGCCGGCTGTTTTTTTATCAAAATTATCTTTCATCATGGCGATGACTTTTTCCAATTCAAGACCGTAGGTAATTTCATAGGTGTCGGGAAAAAGATAGCCTTCGTGTTTTTCCAACTCTGTCAAACTAGCGGGGTCGGACCCCGATAGTAACCCCGATAGTAATTCTTGGAGTTTCTGAAGGATTTGTTCTGAGGTAAAACCTTCGGGAATGGTCACCATGGCTTTGGCGATATCGCCTCGGACAAACTTGCTCGCCATATGGGGCATGCTCATGGACGGGGACAGCTTATAGGTGCCGGCCTGCAACGAGCCGGACATAAGACTGGTTAAAACGTAAAGCCGGAAAAGAGGGCTCCACCAGATGAAACCTTGCCGCTGCAGATTAAGAGAGATTTCTCTGGAGCCCTCGCCTTTTTCAATGCGGAACAAGGCCTCTTTATTTGAGAAAGGAGCTTTGGGTAAGATAAAAATAGCTAGAACGATAACAATTAAAATAATGATTTTTGACCTCTTCATGTTATTTATCGAGTCCCACAAAGCGGGACGAAGATGAAGATGAAGGCAAACCCGAAGGGGTAACCTTCATCGACCTTCAATCAAAGGCACGAAGGCAAAACCAGGATATTCCGTTTCTGTAAATTCTTTTTCTGATTTTTTAATTAAAACAAAGATCGAGGAGCCGACCGGCGTCACTATCCTGCCTCCAATCTTTAATTGTTCTTTCCAGGCCTGAGGAATTTCTTCCTGAACCGCGGCTGAAGCCAAGATTCTGTCAAACGGCGCTTCTTTCGCATAGCCCTTGGAACCGTCGGCTAGGATAAATTGCACCTGTCCCCCATGATACCTGGCCGCATTCTTTTCGCCGAATTCTTTGATTTCTTTGATTGTTTCAAGAGCGATGACCTTTCCTTTCAAGCCCACGATTTCTCCCAGCAAGGCCGACGTCCATCCCGAACCAGACCCCACGTCCAGAATCTTATCGTTGAGCTCCGGCTTCAGCTGTTCCAGCATAAAAGCCACGACCAGAGGCTGGGAAATCGTCTGGTTGTAGCCAAGAGGCAAGGCTTCATTCAGCTCGGCCAGATTCTTGCTGTCCCGAGGCAGAAAATCCACCCTCTTTATCTTTTTAAAAGCTTGGATAATGTTCGGCGTTTTCAACCAGCCCTGTTCAATTAAATTATCGATTAATTCCATATTTTTAGGGCTGTAAGATATCTTCGGTCCGGCCGTTGATGGAAATAATTACGCTCTTAACTGCGGCAAATTGCTTAAGGGTGTCGGTAATTTGAGCCCTGATGGATGCCACTCGGCAAGACCCGCCCACCTGGAATTCCAGCTGTTCGTCAAAATCAATTCGGGCCACACCGTCTGTGATCGTCAAACTTTGAATCCTTACTCCGGAGTTAATACTGGAAACAAAACCTTGATTAATTTCTTCCCTGGTCGCTCCCCTTAAAAGAGCTTCCAGGGCGGCTCTGGCTACGGACAGGGTTCTGGGCGCCTGCCTTGGGACAGCAATGGTTCTGGAGCAGTCAAAATACGGTTCGTTAACGTAACGGGAATCGCTTAAAAATATTTTTGAAGCCATTAATTCCTTGGAAGCTTCTGGCGCGTCTTTGAAAACAACGGGAACGACCAATTCATCGTCGTGCTCGGGTAATCCCGAAGGGTTGTCCTTCTCTAAAACTATTTTGCCTTTGGGCGTGGATGGCGCAGCAAAAGGAATACTTGCCTGGTAAGGCACGAAATCTTCCGTCATCCACTCCCCCAGCGCTTGAGCCGCTTTCACCCCCAAAAGGAAACCATTATCGTCAAAAATCTTGACGGGAAAACTGGCTTCAAAAAACCAATAGCCCCGGGCCTCTCCTTTAATTTCCAAGGGATTCTGCACCACGGCGTTATCTTTTGGACTAATGACCCTGATCAGGTCTGCCTTGGGATTTTCAGGGGGGGAGGTCTGATTACTCCAAGAGATGAAAGAACCAATGATTACGACCGCTATTAATGCCCCGATAAAAATTATTGGTTTCATGCTGTATCTATCTTATCTCCAGTGGCCAATTGACCGCAAGCGCCCTCGACCTCCCGGCCGAAGCGGTATCTTTGAGTCACCGCCACGCCCGCTTGCTCTAAAATCTCTTTAAACCTTTTGATTTTTGCCGGGGAAGACGGCTTGAAGATGCCCGTTTGATTGTAGGAAATCAGGTTGACGAAATAAAGGGGCTTTTTCATTAATTTGGCCAGCTCTTCGGCTTCTTTTGCAGAATCGTTCACATCCTTGATCATAATGTATTCAAACATGACCCGGCGTTTAGTTTTCTTGATATAATCATCCACCGCATCTAAAACCCGCCTGATGGAATATTTTTCGTTGATTTTCATGATTTGGGAGCGGAGTTCGTCGTTCGGGGCGTGGAGAGAAACAGCCAGGTTGATTTGCAGTTTCTCTTTGGCCAATTCGGCTATCCCCCCTTCCGCTATCCCCACGGTGGAAATTGAGAAATGCCTGGCTCCTGAATGAAAGCCCGTCGGGTCGTTCAGTGTTCTTATGGCCCCGATGACGTTCTGATAATTTAAAAACGGCTCGCCCATGCCCATAAAGACGATATTAGTTACTTTTTCTTTGAGTTTTTTAAGATAGCGGGCGAAAAACAAAACCTGTGCCACGATTTCCGGGGATCCCAGGTTCCTTTTAAAGCCCATCCGGCCCGTGGCGCAGAAAGAGCAGCCCAAAGGACAGCCGACCTGGGACGAAACGCAAACCGTGTTTCGTGTGGCTTGTGGTGAGCCTGTCGAACCATGACGCATGAGAACCGTTTCAATTTTCAGTCCGTCTTCCAGAGTCAGCAGGGCTTTGACGGTATCTTGAGCAACAAATGTTTTAGCCGTTATTTCAAGCGGACATTCTTTATCCAGCCGTTCCCTCAAACTTAAAGGCAGGGCCACGGCCTGGTTCCAGTTTTCAATTAAATCCTGAAAAAGGGCTTTCTTGGCCTGAACCAGGCGGTATTTCGGCTCTTGAGCCAAGAGATTTTCAAATCCTTCCAAATCCATACTTAGATTATACTATGGAAAAGCAGCAGTTAAAAATAACTACTGCTTTGCAACTAGCACGGGCTGCTGTTCTGTTGGAATTATTTGTTTGAGTTCAACTTGATAGCTGCATTGCAGACATTGCTTGTGCCAACGACGATCTAAGTCTTCCTCAATGAACATATCGCCTCCGCACCGCGGACAATCTTTAGGTCTCCAAGACACGCCCATATTCTAAACCTCCTTTTGTTATATCTTAAGAGCTGTTTTCTGAATATTACTATATAATAATCTTTTAATAATAAAAATCAACTTCCTTTGCCCTCTAACACAATCAGGGCGTGGAAATCTTGATAAATCTTAACGTTTCTGGGCAGATTCTTCTGAAATAGCTGCTGAAGATAATCGTAAGAAAGATTATCGCTTAAATGACGTTTCTTGGCGAAACGGCGCGTGTATTCGTCAATCACGAAAATCGGCTTATGACCGGCGTAAAGCAGAATGGAGTCGGCTGTTTCCGGGCCAACGCCCTTAAGCACTAATAACTGTTCTCGGCAGGTTGGGAGTGATTGGGTAAAAAATTTCTCCAGGGTCTTATGATTTTTAACGATGAATCGGCATAAACCGATAAGCCGCTTTGCTTTTTGCCTGTAAAACCCGGCTGGTTTAATCAACTTCTCTAAAGAACGCCGATTTATCCGACAAACCTTTTCCACGGACAATGCTTTGGCTTTTTTGAGATTTTTCAGAGCCAATTCTACGTTCCGCCAGTTCGTTCTTTGGGTTAAAATCGCGCCCAAGACAATGGCTGTCCTGTCTTGCCCGGTTTTTTCGGTTTTGCACCACCTCTGCCAGAACTCTTGGGGCTCCTGATATTTTTTCAAAAGAGAAAGATAAAGCTTGTAAATTTTAGTCATAGGAGCTCAAGTTTTCTGAATTTTTCTGCATATTTTAGGTGCTTCTCTTG
This sequence comes from Candidatus Nealsonbacteria bacterium RIFCSPLOWO2_01_FULL_43_32, assembly GCA_001819335.1. GTDB lineage: Bacteria > Patescibacteriota > Minisyncoccia > Minisyncoccales > MHMH01 > MHMH01. The sequence goes on from MHMH01000001.1 coordinate 9,466, forward strand.
GCCCGTTTCTTTGGCCCAGCCAGATATTTTTTTTCTTAATTCTTTTTCGCTGCTTATTTGGCTGGCATGAGCCAGCAACGCTTCAATCTTTTTATTAATAGTTTTAGAAATGTCGATCCAAAGATTGGGACTGTGGCTGGCGAAAAACCAGGCCTCTTTAATGGTGTGGGGCTTGATTTTCAGTTCTTTGAAGAAAGCGTCGCTGCCTGCGGCCGGAAAAATGGCGTCAAAAACCGCTTCGGCTGCTTGCCTGTGGTCGCGATGATATCTGCGGAAATTATCAAAAACAAGATTGACCGGGTCAAAGCTTAAAACAACATCCGGCCTGCACTGGCGGATAACTTTGACTATTTTTTTTCTCAAGGCTTTCGTGTTTTCCACTTCTCCGTCTTTTTCGTTGAGAAAGACAACCTTTTTTACTCCTAGAATTCCGGCAGCAGCTCTTTGCTCTTTTTCTCTCAGGCTGATAATTGCTTGCCGGGAAACCTTGACCTTGTGCGTGCCTTTTTCGCCGTTGCTGACAATGCAGTAAACAACTTCGTTTCCCTCTTTGACTAATTGAGCCACTGTTCCCGAACAGCCAAAGTCAGCGTCATCCGGGTGCGCGGAAAAAACTAAGAATTTTTGGGACATAACGTTATTCTGATACTGTTACTTTTTCCATCATAACCGGGGAAAGGGGCTTGTCGTTTGAGTCTCTGGCCACTTTTGCAATGGCATCAGCCACTTCCTGGCCCTCAATCACCTTACCGAAAATAGTGTAATTGTGAGGTAAGGGATAATCGGCGACCATAATGAAGAACTGGCTGCCGTTGGTATCGGGCCCGGCGTTAGCCATGGCCACCACGCCCTTTTGATAACCTGCCTGGTAAGACAGGGTTTCCGGATTCAGCTCGTCTTCAAAAGCATAGCCCGGCCCGCCTCTACCCGTGCCCGTCGGATCCCCTCCCTGGATCATAAATCCGTCAATTACCCGGTGGAAAATTACGCCGTTATAAAATCCCTTTTGCGCCAGAGTAATAAAATTAGCGACGGTTTTTGGAACGTCGTCCGGGTAAGTGGTAAACTTTATTTCGCCCAGATTGGTTTTAATGGTAATGATTTTGTTCATAGCGGGTTGTTTTAAAAATAACAAATAAACGCCGACCGCAAGTAAAGCAACAACTATTATTGTAATAAAAATTTTACGCATCTTGGTCTTTGGCTATTTCTTCAAACTCGTTCTCCACCGCTTTCAGCCGCTCTTTGCTGGCTTTGATGAGGGCGGCTGCTTCTTTGACTTTTTCCAGACCCTCTTCAACGTCAATCTCCTCCTGGTTCTCAAACCAGTCGGTGATTTCGGCCAGCCTTTTAAGGTTGGCATTTAAACTTTTAGAGTCTAATTTATCTTTGGCCATAGTTTTGTTAAAAACTATAAAGAAGAATTTTAATTCTCCGCTATAATTTTATTTAATTTCTTTTACCTCTGAAACGATAGTTCCGTCGACGACGCGGATCTCTAAATTATCTTTAAGCTTAACATCCTTGACGCTTCGGACTATTTTGCCCTGGCAGCGGGCGATGCTGTAACCCAGTTTCAGCTGGCGTTCGGGATTATTGGAATAAATAATCTTGCTGGAATGCTCCAACTGCTGGCTGATGCTTGATAAAAGCGACTTGAATCCTGAAACCGATTGCTTCCACGAGCTCTCCAAGCCCATCTTAACATTTTGGATGATATTATCTAACCGCTGGAGAGAAACCTTAAGCGCCGTCTCCACCAGCAGATCAATCTGCCTCCAGGGTTCGGTCAGGGTGGTGGCGGCAATACTCGGCGTGGAAACTGCCAGGTCGGCGGCTAAAGCCACCAGAGGCACGTCTTTGTGGTGGCCGATGGCCGCAATGACTGGCACGTTGAACCCGGCTATTTCCCTGACCAGCAATTCGTTGTTAAAAGCCATCATGGACTCCAGCGATCCCCCGCCCCTCATAATGACCAAGACTTCGATATCCTGCTTTTTAAGAGTTCGGACGGCGGATAAAAGGTCTTCCACCGATCCCTGTCCCTCTACTCTGGAATCAATCATCTTAACGTGGAATCCGTATTTGCCTAGGTTCGTTAAAAAGTCAGCCATGACTGCGCCCTGCTTTGAAGTAATCAACCCTATCTTGCGCAGATACTTGGGAATTTCCCTTTTCTTCTCTGGGGCAAAAATGCCTTCTTCTTCAAGCTTCTTTTTCAGTTTTTCATATTCTTTTTGCAAAGTTCCCTCCCCGGCATACTCGATGACATCGGCAATAAAAGACAGTTTTCCGGATAAAGGATAAATTTCGGGATTACCGGTGGCGATAATCTTGGAACCCTCTTCCAGCTTAATGCCGTACAGGTTATATTTTGATTTCCAACAGATGCAATTGATCATTTCCCCGTTCTTCTCGTCCTTCAAAGAAAAATAAACATGCCCGCTGGCGGCAAAATCAACCCGGCCCACCTCGCCGATGATCTTGGCTTTGGATTTTTTCAGTCCGATATTCAAAAGCTCGATGAATTCGGAAATAGAAAAAATAATTTCGCTGGGCGTTTCCATGTTTTTATTAACTTAAAATATTAGTGATGATTTTTATCATTATTTCTTTCTCTCTTGGATCGCTGACGGCAATTAGAAGAGCCAGAACCACTAATGCGTTATCATTAATTTTCCTCTCCCCGCTCTCCCTAAGAAGATAATTATTTTTATCGAGAAAATAAACAAACAGAAAAGAAGCAATTCGCTTGTTGCCGTCGGTAAATGGGTGGTCTTTAATAATTAAATATAAAAGATGAGCGGCTTTTTCCTCGATGGTTTTATAGAGCTCTTTTTTATCGAATGTCTGATAGAGATTTTTTACAATACTTTCAAGCTTACCCTGGTATTCTTGGCCGAATAAACCGCCGCCTTCTTTGGCGATTATAAGCTCTTTTTTAAGTTCTCTCGTAATTTTTTGGACATCTTCATATTTCAGAATAAATCCCGCTTTTCTACCGGACACAATTTTCAGTTCATTTCTATCGTACTGCTCCAGAAGCGTAAGTGTTTTGGAATAATTGGAGAGTAAATCTAATATTTCTAACTCTTGGCCGGAAAGTAATTCGTGCCCTGCCTTACCCTTCAAGAAATCAATCGTTGCCCGTAATTCATCAAATCTATTTTCAGCTTGTAGGAGACGTTTTTCGTTAATTGCGTACCCTTTGACGAGATAATTTTTAAGGGTTTTCGTCGCCCAGATGCGGAATTGCGTAGCACGCTTGGAGTTGACACGGTAACCAACAGAAACAATTACATCCAAATTATAAAATTGCGTTTCGTAAGTTTTTCCATCAGCAGCAGTATGTGCAAATTTTGCACATACTGAATCTTCTTTTAATTCGCCTTCTTTAAATATATTCCTAATGTGTTTTGTGATCACGCTTCTTTCGATAATAAAAAGCTTGCTGATTTGTTCTTGTGTCAGCCAAACCGTTTCCCCTTCCAACTTAACCTCAAGCTCTGGCCCTTTTCTGGTCTTGTAAATTACTATTTTGCCTTTTGATAAATCCTTGGGTCTCATATTTTATTATTGTATCAAAAAATCGCCTGTTTGGCGATTAGTTTTCTGTTATAAAAAAGAGGAAACTTCCGGTATAGCAAAGTAGATTGCACCGGAAGTTCACAATTCCCTTTAGGCTGTTCTCTACTTAACAGCTGAAGGGTCGTCCATCTTCTCCTGCTTAGCGGACGAACACGGGCAGGAGCTTCCTGTTTATTCCTTCCGCAGACCGGAAAGCGTCTTTTGCGGAGGACCTGCTGTTAAAGGCTTGGGCTTGTCTAGGGCACCTTTAGCCATTCAGAGTTCCGTCAGGCGAACTTCTGATATCAATATTGTAGCATAATGTAAAAATCTGTCAATAGTTTGTGGTAATGTATACAGACATATTGCACTTTTCTAGGTAATCTGGGGGCATATGAAAACTATGCCAAAATCTACCAAAGAAGAG
>MHMH01000002.1:0-628 GCA_001819335.1 Candidatus Nealsonbacteria bacterium RIFCSPLOWO2_01_FULL_43_32
ACAAAATGGGTGACGGCGTCTTCTTCCCTTGTGCCCATTCCGGTCATTCCTTTGCCGCCTCGGTGCTGGGCGCGGACGAGCGTCGGATTCATTCTTTTAACATAGCCGGATTCGGTTAAAACCACGACGGCTTCTTCAAGCGGCACCAAATCCTCTTCGCGGAATTCGCCTAAAGAGGTGGCAACAATTTTCATTTTTCTTTCGTCGCCGTATTTTTCTTTCATTGTTGTGAGTTCTTTGCTGATAATTTCCAATATTTTTTCCCGGCTTTTCAAAATAATGTTGAGTTCTTTAATTAATTTTTTCTTTTCCAGAAGTTCATCCTCAATTTTCTTTCTTTCCAAATTGGCCAAAGTCGCCAGTTTCATGTCCAAAATTGCGTTGGCCTGAATTTCGGTTAATTTAAATTTAGAAATTAAATTTTTCTGCGCGTCTTCCCGATCCTGTGATTTCTTAATGGTTTTTATTATCTCATCAATATGGTCTAGCGCTTTTTTTAGCCCCTCCAGAATATGGACGCGCTCCTCGGCTTTCGCCAGTTCAAATTTGGTTCGGCGCGTTATTACTTCTTCACGGTGCTTTAAGAAATATTCCAACGCCCCTTTAAGGGAAAGAACTTGCGGCTGGA
>MHMH01000002.1:743-849 GCA_001819335.1 Candidatus Nealsonbacteria bacterium RIFCSPLOWO2_01_FULL_43_32
TCTCATTCCTTCTTTATCCGACTCATCTCTTAAGTCGCGGATGCCTTCAATTCTTTTATCGCTCACCAGTTCGGCGATTTTTTCAAGGAGTGTTGATTTATTCACC
>MHMH01000002.1:868-7203 GCA_001819335.1 Candidatus Nealsonbacteria bacterium RIFCSPLOWO2_01_FULL_43_32
TTTCAGCTACGCCGCGGGTTACCATCGGGCCCCGGCCGGTCGCGTAAGCGGCGGCAATATCTTTTTTGGAATAAATTACGCCTCCGGTCGGAAAATCGGGGCCTTTTATGAATTCTAAAATATCTTCAATTGAAGCGCGGGGATGTTTTATCAGATGCAAAGCGGCATCAACAACTTCTTTTAAATTATGCGGAGGAATATTGGTTGCCATCCCGACGGCGATGCCGACCGTTCCGTTTAGCAGAAGTTGGGGGACGGCCGCCGGCAATACTTTCGGCTCTTTTCTCGTGGCATCATAATTATCAATAAAATCAATCGTGTCTTTATCAATATCTTTTAAAATTTCTTCTGCCAAGGAAGTGAGACGCGCCTCCGTATACCTCATTGCCGCCGGAGAATCGCCATCTATCGAGTTATGAACAAAAATGCCGTCTGCCAAGGAAAAATTATTAGTGCCTTCAACCGTTAAATCGTAAACGTCGGCTCGCCCCGCCTTTTCAACCTTGATTGCACGATGATTTTTACTCACTACTTGACGCACCAACTCTGAATTATTTGCAAAATACTTTACAAGTCCAGTTTCCCAAAGTGGTGCGGCTCCATAAACGTATATCTTGCGTCTTGCTTGTTCGTAATTTTCTGGGTTCAACGTTCCAAACTCTTTTATTGCGGTTTCAGCAATTCTAAGAAATTTTAATCTGCCGGTATGGTTAGTAGTATGATTTTTGTTTCCTTTTATTATTTTTTTATGAAACAACACCTGATACTTCGGGTCTTGCCACAACCGTTTTAAGGTTTTAGTTGCGCGTGCTGACAGCTCCTTTCTTTTTTCAGGATGCTCCACAATATATTTCTTATTAACCGCGCTTAAAAACGCGCGCATCTTTTCCCGATATTCGTCTGACTTCCAATTTACCAGATTTCGCGCTGAAATCTCATGGGCTTTCTTTTCACGATTGGCAGCGTTTGCCCAATATTTTGCCCTTCCGGCAGCTATTTTAGAGCGATATTCGGGGTTTTGGTGCTGAACTCGCGCCTGACAGTAATGAATTTCCCAATGCTCCTGCCAGCCCACTCGCCGAACATTAGACGGGTCGTTGTTTACCTTGTTGAAATCCACATGATGGCGAACTCGTCCCGCCGACTTTCGATATATGCCACACGTTAAATTATAATTATCGGCCAGGTGATGCGCTGGAATCCATTCATCCTTTTTGGGTTGGTATATCAAAACATAACCTTCGCGGTTCAGCCGATCTGTTTTCTCCGAAAACTTCTGATATATTGGCATCAAGGAATCCTGTGGTATGAGATGTCGAGCTTCTTTATATGAACCATCTTTCAGCATAAACTTGTGGTCGGGCGTGCAACGGACTTCTTTACCATTATCCAAAAACACCTTAATAATAGGTGCGTTTTTGCGCGTAAGCCGCGGACGTTCTATTTTGGCAATGGAAATTAAACCCAAACTGTTTACCGTGTAAGTAAAATTATCTTTGCCTGCCTCGTACTCTTTTACCAGGTTTCCAAAACTTAAATTCCGGCCGTCTGTCAATTTAATTTCAGTATCTTTTGTGAAACACCCGAAATTTCCTTGGCCGTTAACCAAGGGGTAGCGCAAAGAGAAATTCTGGGCCATACGGGCTAAAGCGTCATATACCGAAATATCGCCGTGGGGGTGGTATTTGCCCAAAACCTCGCCGACAACCAGTGCCGATTTTCGGAATTTTGCCTGATGAGTGAGGCCCAAATCGTGCATGGCGTAAAGAATCCGGCGGTGGACCGGTTTTAAGCCGTCGCGGACATCGGGCAGGGCGCGGGAAACAATAACCGACATCGCGTAATCCAGATATGACTCTTCCATTTCCCGGGTTATTTCCCGCAGCTTTACGTAACCAGCTTCCGCTTTTTGATTTTCTTTTTTCTCTTGGGCCATTGTTAATTTATAAATTTCTTATCGTTGCCATCAATGTATTTATTTGTGATTTTAAACCTTTCCAAACGGAGGGGACATCTCTTTTTAATTGGGCCGTTTTCTCGTCTTCCGGCGGCAAAGATGTATCAAAAGAAAAAGTCATGAACCAGCCAACAAAAATTGCTGTCATTATTAAAATAACGCCAAGCCACATTATTGTTTGTTTTACTGACTTTGGTTTTTGTTGAAGTTTTTTGAGAAAATTGGTCATATTTTTTCTCTCCCTGCGGGAGATCCCCCGTAGGGGGATAAAATCACTATTTTTGTTTCTTCTTCGGCCAGGTCTTTTTTCTTTACGGTTAATTTCGGCTGGGGAGAATCTTTTGCCCCACTTTCCTTAAGAAAAGGAAGCAAACTCTCTCTTTTTATTTTTAATCCCTTAATGTCGTACAACATGGGAATAACTATGCTGGGCTCTAAATTATTTATTAGTTTCATAGCTTTTTCCGAATCCAAAGTAGAACCGCCGCCAATCGGCGCCAAAACAATATCGGGATCGTCTAAAATTTCAAGTTTATCGCTTGAGAGATTTTCGCCCAAAAAACCCAAGTGGACAATTTTTACGCCGTCCATTTCTATACTATATAAAGTGTTTGCTTGCTCTAAATCTGTCGAAGAGTTGGCGATGCCGAGCACGTTAACTCCTTTAACTTCATACTCTCCCGGGCCGTCAATAGTAAAAGCTTCCGACTGCCAGCCCCCGGCTTCCGGCTCTCGGATTCCATTCATTATTAAAATGTCGCTCTTTAATCGGGGAGGAGTTAATCCGGATTCTTTTTGCGGCGGTTCAATCAAAACCCTTATGCCGCCGGCCTCAAGAAGAAAACAGGCTTCTCCGTACCAAGAAATTGTCATATTTTATCCAGCATATCAAATTAAAAACAAAATTTCAATAGAAATTGACAAAATTTTGTTTTATGTTAACCTTCTCAAGGTATATGGAAACTCAAACAGGGATATTATCTGCCCAAGGCGGACCAGCCTCGGGCTGGAGCATGCAAAACTTGGCGGCTAAACTGCCCGAAGTTTTTAATTTGCCGAAAGTCGGCGATACGCTTGAGGGCATCGTTATCAAGAAAAGCGCTCGCAATTTATACATTGACCTCGGCATCCGGGGCATCGGCATAGTTTACGGAATGGAGTTTGCCAACGCTCAAAATATCATAAAAACCCTGAAACCGGGCGATAATATTTTTGTTAAAATTACCGAGGTTGAGAATGAGGCGGGGCTGCGCGAATTGTCTTTGACGGAAGCAAAAGAGCAAAAATCCTGGGATTTGATAAGGGAATATAAAAAAACCAATAAAATTATTGATGCCAAAATTTTGAAAGTCAATCGGGGCGGATTAATGGTTGAAATTGCCGGCATTCCCGGATTTTTGCCCGTTTCCCAACTGGCCAGCGAACATTACCCCCGGGTTGAGGGCGGAGACAAAAATAAGATTTTGGAGGAATTATCCAAATTTATCAGCCAGGATTTTAAAGTAAGGATTTTGGATTTTGACCCCAAATATGAAAAATTAATTGTCTCGGAAAAAGCCGCCGAGGAGGAGCATTTGAAATTGGCCATCGGCCAGCACAAGGTCGGCGACGTGGTTTCAGGAACCATTTCCGGGATTGTTGATTGGGGCGCTTTTATAAAGTGGCCCGCCCCCGAAGGAGGCGAGGCTCGCTCCACCATTGTGGAGCGGCCCTCCGAAGCTGATACCCTTGAAGGCCTGATCCACATTTCCGAGCTTGATTGGCAGTTAATAGAAAACCCTGTTGATTTTGTTAAAGTAGGCGATGAGGTTAAAGCTCAAATTATTGACATTAATAACGATCGGGTTTCGCTTTCGCTGAAAAGAATGAAACCGGATCCTTGGAAAACCGCTTCCGCTTTTCTGGAAAAGGGGATGCTGGTTGAAGGCGTGGTGAAAAAATTTAATCCCTTTGGCGCTTTTGTTGAAGTGGTCTGGGGCAGTAACGCCGAATTTATTCAAGGGCTCTGCCACATTTCTGAATTCGGCTCGGACGAGAAAATGAAAAAAGCTGTTGAAATGGGCAAGAAATATCAATTTAAACTTTTAATGTTTGTTCCCGAAGAACATCGGATGAGTTTGGGGCTGTTCAAGGAAGAAGCGTGAACACAAAACAAAATATTTTTCCTCGCGCGCTCGTCCCGCCAGCGCGGGGCTCACTGTCCGATGAAAGCGTTTTATTCAAAATGCATGTTTAAAACCGATCGGAAATAAACCTGCATTTTGAAACCATGCTAAAATGCTTTCATAAGCGTCGGAAAAATGCTTCGTTTTGTGTTTTTGATAATTATGTAAAAATAAATATGCCCCGCCACGCAGCTGCGTGGCGGGGCATTCCATTTTACTTTATCTTTTTAATTTTCGGACAACCGACGATAATTCCCGGAATCCTATGATATGTTTCGGAATTTCCGGCGAATCGCCGAGAATCGGGGAAATAGTTATAATGATTTCCTCGTTAAACCAACCCGTCTCAATGCGATAGAAGTCTTCGCCGCCGATAACGGCATACACCGGCTCAAAATGCCAATCCGGCTGATTCGCCGGCAGATAATCTTCATGGTACAACCGGAGAGCCACGTAACCGTGGCTCCCTTGGTCATTTTTAGGTATGATTGGTCGCGTTTCCGCAACCCATTTACCAACTCGGCTATCGTAAGATTTATTACGGCCGAGTTCAACTCCTCTAAGAATTCTATCACCCTTTTTATATTTAATCGTAAATTGAACTTCCCCGTAACAATCATCGGGGCTTTTCCCGAAAAATTTCATCGGGATTCTGATAACTTGACCCTTTTCCGAATCCGGATTTTTTTCCGGATAAAGGTGGTGATAAATTTTTATCCAGGCCCATTCGTCGGCGGGATTTTCCCGCCACTTGGCGTTGGGTTCGGCGAAATAATTTTTACTGCCGTTAAATGATTCCAAAAAAGCCGGATCGGAATTTTTTACCACGGCGCAGGCCGTAATATGTAATTCCTGATGCCCCTGCACCATTACGAATTTTTGGCCGTTGTCCATTTCTCTCTCCTCTTTTTATAGGTTTCGTAAACCTATAAATCGTTCGGGGCGCCGCCGGCCCAGGCGGCGTATTTTTCTATTAATTCATCATCGGGAACGCGCAATAACTTGGCGCGATTTGCCCGCTCTTGTTCTTTTTTTTCTACGGCCTCGGAAAGCAGGCCGTAGATATACCATCCGACCTCTTCCTCTCTAATTTTAGGGAAGAGGTCGTCCAAATTAGGAATTAAATCGTAAAAATCATAACCGAGGTACTGCGCCACCCCGAAAATTCTTTCCCGGGTGGAAAAATAAATTCCCTCGGGGTTTTCAACCGTGCCGACCGTGCCGACGGCATCGCCGTCGGCGTTTTTAACAAACTTTCTAGCCAACGGCATCGTTAAAATATTTCCCAAAGTGGCAAGTATCAATTTACTGGTTTCGCTTGTTTCGGTAATTTTTCCGAATCCGCTATTAGTTCTTTTAAGATGGAAAATATAAATTTTATTAAGCGCCGGCTTTCCGGTGTTAACATCCATTACATATTTTTCTTCGTAAAGAATCTCTCTGGCTCGAGAACTTTTGCCGCCGCAAGTGGCGACTTTCGTTATAATCCCGGCCTCATCTTTTATTTCCCGAAACGCCGCCTCAAACGGCGTTTCGCCTAATTTTCCGCCTCCGCCGGGAAGGCCGCAACCCTCCGGCTTTCCCAACTCGCCGTTTGGTCCCAACGGGTCGGGGCTATTATGGACCAAGTAAACTCTCAAAGGAAACTGACCCTCTTCAAAAATTACTCCAAAACAGGAATTAATTATCGGTAAATTTTCTTGCGCTTCATCTCCCATCATAATCCTCCTATTAAATTGTTAAGGTTTTTCTTTATCCGCCGAAGTCTCGCAACGCGGGACGAAGGCGGGCGCACATTTGCATTACTGATATTTTAACCTAATTTTTAGCATATTGTCAAGCACTTGACGCATTACATTTTATTTGCTATAATACAACCAATATAGTTCCTAACAGGGTTTTTAATCTAAAAGCCGCAATTCAGCGGCTTAAGATTGAACCCAAAATAAGGAGGCCAAAAATGGTCAAGAAGTTCGAAAAACCCCCCGTCATCACGGCGGGGGACTCCACGAAATTCGGTCAGCCGGGCGCCTTTGAGGCGCTCAGGGCGCTGGCCGAGGTCGAGGGGTGGACAACCGGTTTCGTCGTTTTCACGGCGGCCAGCCACTTCGCTCCGCGTAAGCCGAGCGAGGTGACCGCGGCCGAGATCGAGGCCGCGTCGGCGGAGCTCGTGGCCCGCGGGAAGACCGCCAAGGCCGCGAAGGCAGCCGAGG
>MHMH01000002.1:7210-7444 GCA_001819335.1 Candidatus Nealsonbacteria bacterium RIFCSPLOWO2_01_FULL_43_32
CCGCGATCGTATGGACGCGGATTGCCAGGAGAAGTGGGGACTCGGCCGGTGGAGGGGACATTTTCCAATTCGGGTGCTTTTGGAAAAGTACCCGACCGGGGGCTTAACCACGGCCTTGCTCGACGGTCTCGCCGCCGAGCTCAAGGCCAAGAAGGCCGCCGACGAGGCCGTCGTGAACGAGCGGCCGGACCCCGACCCGATCGTGGCCGGGAAACCGATGCCGTGTGCCGCATC
>MHMH01000003.1 GCA_001819335.1 Candidatus Nealsonbacteria bacterium RIFCSPLOWO2_01_FULL_43_32
GCCCTTAAAGATAATTTGATTTTTATTGATCCGCGGAACGAGCTTGACCTGGAAGAGAAAATAATTTATCTTTTAGACGAAAGAAATTACTTCGACTACATCGAAAAAATAAAAAGAATTCCTACGCAAAGGTCGTGGGAAGATGTTGTTAAAGAATATGAAGAAAGTTTTATTTATTGGCGTGACCGAATTTAGTTTGAAAGAAGACCTTCACCTAAAAGAGAAATACGAAGGTTTAAGCCAAAGCATAAAAACCTATGTTTTGGGCAAGGGGAAAACATCGCACAAAAAAATTTGGGGCGCGGACTTTTATCTTTTATCCCGACCCGTTTTCTGGTTTTTAGCGCCAGCAGTAGCGTTTTGGCTTTGTTTAACCAAGAAAATTGATACCATCGTGGTTCAGGGTCCCTTACTTGAAGGGATATTGGGCATGGTTCTGAAAACACTACTTAGAAAAGAACTGATTGTTGAAATCCACGGCGACTGGAAAGAAAGGCTGCCCGCTTTCCGGCCCGTTCTTACTTTTTTTGCCAAAAGGGCGTTCAGAAGCGCCGATAAGATTAGAGGGGTGGCCAGCTATTTGGTCGCTAAAGCCCAGAAATACGCCCCTGGCAAGCCCTACTTCCTTTTTCCGACCTTTACCGCACTTGACGACTTTTTGGCGGAAAACGACGTTAAATTCGATAATGATATCCTTTTCGTTGGCAGACAGGACCGGATTAAGGGGATAAAGTATTTGGTTGAGGCGTTCGAGTTGATTAAAAAAGATTTTCCCGATTTTAAATTATCGTTAGTGGGCGAGGGCTTAGCCGAAGGCAAATTATCTTTAGCCGAAGTGAGAAATAGGATGAAAAGTTGTTACTGTTTAGTTGTGCCCTCTACCACCGAAGGCTTGCCCCGGGTTATCATGGAGGCCATGGCCCTACAGAAACCGGTGATTGCAAGTAACGTTGGCGGCATTCCCGATTTGGTGAAAGACGGCGTAAACGGCTTTTTATTTAAAGTCGGCAATATTGAACAACTGGCTGAAAAATTAAGAACTTTATTGAGCAATAAAGAAATGGCGGTTGAAATGGGGAGAAAAGGAAAGGAACTCATTCAAAGTCAATTCTCCAACGAAAAATATATTCAAAATTATCTTCAAATGATAAATCAATGAAATTATTAGTGATTACTCAAAAAGTGGACGTTAATGACGATATTTTGGGTTTTTTCCATCAATGGCTGGAAAAACTTTCTAAAAGATTTGATTTTCTAAACGTTATTTGTCTCCAACTGGGAGAATATTCGTTGCCTCAAAACGTCAGGGTTTTTTCTTTGGGCAAGGAAGGGGGGCGTTCTCGGATAAGGGGCCTTTTCAGGTTTTACAGAGATATTTGGCAATTAAGGAAAAATCATGAAGCGGTTTTTGTCCACATGAATCCCATTTACGTTGTTCTGGGCGGTATTCTTTGGAAACTTTGGGGAAAGAAAATTTACCTTTGGCACAATCACCGGTACGGAAACATTATTACGAGAGTCGCCATTTGGCTATCTTGTGCCGTTTTTTATACCTCGCCGTTTTCCTTTTCCGCCCAATTTAAAAAATCGAAAATTATGCCCGTGGGCATAGATACGGAAAAGTTCAAATCTCAAATCTCAAATCTCAAAAATAAAAACTCCATTTTATATGCGGGGAGATTTTCGCCGGTTAAAAACGTTGATGTTTTAATTAAAGCTACCGATTTATTAGATAAAAAAGGGATAAATTTTATTCTCAATATTGTCGGTAAGCCCGGAGACGACGAGCAAGAGAATTTTCAGAAAATAAAAGCCCAAGCCCGAAACTTAGAGATTAAGGGAAAGATAAGATTTCTGGGCGGGAGGGAATATCGCCAGCTGCCGGCGCTTTACAATCAAAATGATATTTTTGTTAATTTGACCCAGACCGGCAGCTTTGATAAAACGACCCTGGAAGCTATGGCTTGTCAAAATATCGTTTTGGTTTCCAATCAGGTTTTTAAAGAGATTTTCCCGAAAGAATGGCACGAAGCTCTGATGTTCAAAGAAAGGGATCCGGATGATTTGTCAAAGAAGCTCCTTTATCTGATGGGGCTAGCCGAAAACGCGAAAGATAGTTTGGGGGTGCGGCTCCGAGAGATTGTGGTTAAAAATCACGATTTAAATAATTTAGTTGAGAAAATAATCCATGAGCTTAATCAGAAATAAAATTACCAGAAATATAAAAAGTTTAGCCCTGTTGGGTTTGAATTATCTGTCGCCGGGAGGGACGGCAATCTTAATGTATCATTCCGTTGGTCGCAATAAGATTTTCTTTACAGTAAAGCCCGAGGACTTCCAAAAGCAGATGGCCTGCCTTTCAGCGAAAGGATACTCGGTTGTTCCGTTGGCCAGGCTGGCTGAAATGATAAAAAATAAAGAAGAGTTCCCCCGGAAAACAGTGGTTTTAACCTTTGATGACAGTTTTGAAGATAATTATTCCAACGTTTTTCCGGTTTTGAAAAAATATAATTTCCCAGCCACGTTTTTTGTGGCCACCGACTTCATCGGCAAGGATCAAAAAAACGAATCTACCGGCATTTTTTTTAAGACCTTAAGCTGGCCGCAGATAAAAGAAATGTCCGAGTCGGGTTTGATTGATTTTGAGCCGCATACGAGCACTCACCGGGAACTGACTGGGATTTCTTTGGAGGAAGCCAAAAAAGAGATTCTTGATTCCAAAAGAGCGATTGAGGAGGGGCTGGGCAAAAAATGTCATTTTTTCGCTTACCCAAGGGGGAAGTACGATGAAGAAATTATTAAAATCTTGAAGGAAAACGGCTTTTTAGCTGCTGTTACCGTAAATCCCGGTCGGGTGCGAAAAACCAGCGATTTATTGAAATTGCCCCGGCAGTCAATAGACAGCTTAACCTACAAACTCCAATTTTTACATAAAATCTTATGAGAAATCCTCAAGAATACTACAATACCCACAGCCAGGGCTATGTCCAGAAATGGGATTTGAGCCCGGAGGGGTTAAAGCGGCCACGCAACTATTACCGCCTTAAAATCATTGAATCAATAATCAAATTAGCCTCTATTAAGCCGGGAGAGAGGGTAATTGAAGTTGGCTGCGGCACCGGCCTGGTTTTGAGGGAAGTTCTCAAAATTACCAAACCCATTTATGGGACCGATATTTCCTCGGAAATGCTCCAAAGAGTAAAAGATTCGGTGCTCAAAGATAAAAAAGTATCTATTGTCAATGATTTATCAGAACCCAATCCGGGATCCGATGTCTTGCTCGCGCAGGATGATTTGCTTAAATCAAAACTTCCTCATAAATTTTTTGACAAAGTTTTAAGCATGGAAGTTTTAAGATATAATGATGATTTACCGAGGTGCTTGGGTAACATCCATGCAATCATGAAAGAGGGCGGCATTTTTGTTTTTACAGTTACCAATCTTTTCAGCTTCAGTCTGTTTCCCATAAAATACAGTTTGCGCAAGCTATTCAATAAAATAGACCAGGATAAAGAATTGGTGCAGTACTTTGTGACCGAGCGCTCAATCAGAAAAGAGCTTTCCCGAGCCAATTTTTCAATGATCGCTTTTGAGAGAACGGGCCTTCTTTTGTCCAATCAATTTATCGGGCAATTGGTAGAGAAATTATCGAAAATACCAATTCTCAATCATTTTTCCGACACCTTTATCATCGCCGCACAAGCAAGTTAAGTGACTTCGGGAGTCACTTAAGTATGGAGGGTCGTCAAACGGGCGATTTTTTGTTAGAATAAACAGAATCATATGTTGGAAGGAGTAATTTACCGAGTTAAAGTTTTAATTTTAGACAAGCTATATTACCATTTATATTGGCGCCATCTCAACAGGGAGTTTGTTTTTAATGGGAAAAAATATCAATATTTTTATCATCCTTATAACACCACCTGGAGCAACGAAAGAAAGGTGGAGATACCGATTATTTACGAGCTGTTAAAACAAGAGCAGGGGAAAAGAATCTTGGAGGTGGGCAGGGTTTTGCCTCATTATTTTTCAATAGCTCACGATGTTTTGGATAAATACGAAAAAGGCAAGGGCGTCATCAACGAAGACGTGGTTGACTTTACGCCTTCCAGAAAATATGATTTGATTATCAGCATCTCAACCCTGGAGCATGTCGGCTGGGATGAGACCCCGAAAGAACCTGAAAAAGCCGCTAAAGCAATTGAGAACCTAAAAAGATGCTTAAATCCCGGAGGGAAGATAGTTTTTACCGTGCCCGTTGGACAAAATCCTTGTTTGGATAATTTAATAAAAGCTCGAAAAATCAGCACCGACCAGTTCTATTATTTTAACGAAATAATCATCGGCATAATTACCAACTAAAGGATATGAAAATATTAATTACCGGCATTGCTGGTTTTGTCGGGCCATATTTGGCCGAGTATTGTTTGGCTCAGAAGCAAGCCGAGGTTTACGGCACGATCTTGGCCGGAGAGAAGTTTCAGGGGACCAAACAAACTCAAGACAAAATAAGGTTTTTTAAATGCAATCTGACCGATCAAGACGCGGTGGTTAAACTTTTAAAGAGGGTAAAACCCGACAAGATTTTTCATTTAGCCGCTTTGAGCGCCGTGGCGGTTTCCTGGAAATCCCCAGAGCAAATTTTATCTAACAACATTTTAGCGGAACTTAACCTTTTCGACGCCATCAGAAAATTAAAATTAAACCCGGTTATTCATATTGCCGGCTCGTCCGAACAATACGGCCTGGTTTTAAAAAAAGACCTGCCCGTCAAAGAAAACACCCCTTTTCATCCTCTTTCCCCATATGCGGTTTCAAAGATAACTCAAGAAATGTTGGCTTACCAGTATCATAAAAGCTACGGTTTAAAGACGGTCACGACCCGCACCTTTAATCACACCGGGCCGAGAAGAAACAAACAATTTGTCATTTCCTCGTTTGCTTATCAGATTGCGGCCATTGAGCGGGGTCTCCAAAAACCGGTCATTTACACGGGCAACTTAAATTCTTGGCGGGATTTTTCGGACGTGAGAGATATTGTTAAGGCCTACTGGTTAGCCACCGAAAAATGTAAATTTGGCGAGGCGTATAATGTCGGCAACGGTAAAGCCCATCAGATTAAGGATGTTTTAAAAACATTACTCTCCCTTTCAAGGGTAAAAATTAAAGTAAGGCAAAAACCCGAATTGATGCGTCCCAGCGATGTGCCGATTTTGCAATGCGATGCCACCAAATTCAGAAAAGCTACCGGCTGGAAACCAAAAATAGATTTCAAAACCACCCTTAAAGACACTCTCAATTATTGGAGAAAAGAATTGGTATGAAGATCTGTTATTTAACCTACAGTCTGGATCTTGACCGGGGCGCCGGAAAGTTTTCAAAAACGCTCATTGATACCTTTCATCAGATGAATCCGGAATGGGACATCGTGGTTTTAACTACTAAGAAAACGGGGGATCTTAATGAAAAACCGATAATTTATGCCAATAAATACAAATTACTTCTTAATTTCATTAAAATCCGGTCAATCATCAAGGAGTGCGACTTAGTTCATGCTCTGGACGGGTTTCCTTACGGCGTTATTGCCGCTCTGGCGACAATGGGATTAAAAAAGAGATTAATCATTACCGGTCTAGGCACCGGAGCCATCAGGACGCTTTACCACCCGATTTATTCAAAGCTGTTAAAGTGGGCCTATCAAAGAGCCGACATAGTTACAACGATCAGCCGCTATACGGCCGGGGAAATCAATAAAAAGATACCTCAATTGAAAATCGAAGTCATTCCTCCCGGCGTCAATTTCGATGATTTTAAAAAAGAGCCGGATAACGTCCCCGAAGAGATCTTGGAAAAGAAACCATACCTATTGACCGTGGGGACGATTAAAAAAAGAAAGGGCCACCACATTTCCCTGCCCGCTTTTGCCCAAGCCCTCAAAAAGATTCCGGAATTAAATTATATTATTATCGGGAATCCCGCCCCTGGCTCAAAATATTTTCTAGAATTAAAAGAAACTATCCAAAGGCTTAAAATTGAAGACAAGGTTTTCATTTTCAGCAACATTGACCAGGTTTTTTTACGCCAACTTTATAATAACGCCGAATTGTTTTTTTTAATGTCTCAAAACATCGAACAAGACGTCGAGGGCTTCGGCCTGGTTTTTTTAGAAGCAGCATCAAGTGCTTTGCCGGTCATCGGCAGCAGGCATTGCGGAGCGGAAGACGCGATTTTGGATAAAGAAAACGGATTTTTGGTCGAGCCGGATGATATTGCGGCCGTTTCTGCGGCGATCGTAAAAATTTTAAGCGATCAGGATTTAAAAATCAAGTTTAGCGAACGCTCGGTTGCTTTTGCCAAAAGCATGAATTGGTTTTCACGGGTGAGGGATTATTTAAAGGTTTATAATCTTCACCGATGAGATGAAAATATCTTACATCCAAAACGCGAGAATCCCGACCGAAAGAGCCCACGGAATTCAGGTGATGAAAATGTGCCAGGCCCTGGCCGGACTCGGTCACGATGTTGAATTAACAGTACCGCGGAGATTTAATCTGCTCAAAGAAAACCCTTTCGATTACTACGGGATTGCTCAAACCTTTAAAATAAGGAAATTGTTTTGCTGGGATTTGATTCCTTTTGATAAACATCTCGGCCATTTGGGGTTATGGGTGGAAACTATCACCTTTTTATTTTTTGTTCTCTTAGCTATGCCCTTTAAAAAAGCCGATCTTGTTTATACCAGAGACAAATTTTTTCTTCCCTTAAGTTTCTTTAAAAAGAATTTTATTTTTGAAGCTCATACTTTTCCCGGGCATTACCTTCTCTATTCCTTGTTTTTGAAAAGATTGAAGGGGATAGTGGCTATTACTCAAAAACTCAAAGAATCATTTATTAAACGAGGGATAGCACCTGATAAAATCTTGGTGGCGCCGGACGGCGTTGATTTAGATGAATTCGATATTAAAGAATCCCAAGATGAATGCCGGATAAAACTTGGTTTTCTTCGAGACAAAAAAATAGTCCTTTATTCTGGCCATTTGTATGGATGGAAAGGGGCCCAGACCTTAGCCGAGGCCTCGCCATATCTGCCGGAAAATGCCGAAGTTTATTTTGTCGGGGGTACAAAAGAAGACGTTGAGAAATTTAAAATTAAAAATGAAAAATTAAAAATTAACGTGGTCGGGCACCGGCCGCATTCGGAGATTCCTTTTTGGTTGAAATCAGCCGATGTTTTGGTTTTGCCCAATTCCGGCCAAGACGAAATTTCCCAATATTGGACCTCGCCCATGAAGCTCTTTGAATATATGGCCGCCGGGCGGCCCATTGTCGCCTCTGGTTTGCCTTCAATTCGAGAAATTCTTAATGAAGAAAATGCCGTTTTGGTAGCACCCGATAATCCCCAAGCCTTGGCCCAGGGCATCAAAGAAACTTTGCAAAATTCAGAATTTTCTGATAAGATATCAAATCGAGCTTTTCAAGATGTTCAACAATATACTTGGCAAAAAAGAGTAGAGAAAATTTTAAAGGGCTTGCGTTTTTTATAAGAATAATTTAAAGTATTGATATAAAAATATGAAGATACTGGTGACCGGCATGTCCGGTTTCATCGCCACCAATTTTTTTCAGTTTTTGAATAAAGAGCATCGCGACGAAGTCGAATGCTTTGGTTTTGATTTGGCTCATGGCCAGGACTTGCGGGACCAAGCGGCGGTAGAAGAGGCTGTCAAAAACGTTGATTTGGTGGTTCATTTTGGAGGTTTAACCCATGTTGACAGTTCAATTAACGACCCCAGGCCATTTTTGGAAACCAATATCTGGGGGACTTTTAACGTACTCCAGGCGGCCACCAAACACAAAGTTAAGGTTATTCAAATCTCAAGCTCCGAAGTTTACGGAGCTACCGAGAAGGGTTTTGAATATCAATCGGAAGACCGCCATCCGTTGGGTCACTATCCTCATCCTCTCAACGCTCATTCTCCCTACGCTTTTTCAAAAACAGCTCAAGAGAGAATGTGCTACGCCTGGTGGCGGACCTACGGGACCAACGTCAGAATAGTTCGGCCATTTAACCAATATGGCGTCGGTCAGGATATCAGGAAGGTTATCCCTAAGTTTATGAGTCTGATTAAAGAAGGGAAACCCATCACTATTTACGGGGGCGGCCGCCAGAAGAGGGATTGGGTTTTCGTCAAAGATACCTGTCTGGGGATATGGGAAGCGAGGAATCTGCCTTCGGGCGAAGTGATTAATCTCTGCACGGGCACCAACCATTCAATTTTGGAGCTGGTAGAATTGATTAAAAAGACCATGCCCAAAGACATTCAATTTCAATCTCAATTGGTTCAAGTCGCCCAGACCGATGAAAGATTGGGCGAGGTGGAAGAAACAAAGGGGGATCCCTCTAAGGCCGAAAAGCTTTTGGGTTGGAAAGCCCAAACCACCCTGGAAGAAGGATTGAAAAAAACCTGGGATTGGTTTATGGGTAGCGGCGGAAATTTCTATCTGGGAGGAGACCCAAAAACTACTAAATTTTCAGCCAACGAAGGATTCCAAAGTAAAGAAAAAAAGCAGGAATGATTTTAAGAGAAAAACTTAAAATTAACAAGTTTTTAATTTTTGCCCTGATTTTCGCTCTTTTGAACATGGGAGCGATTTTTTTTGTTTTTGGTGCTCAAAAATACAGCGATAGTCTGCAAAATATCGATCTCATCCATTGGTTTTTGGGCGAGGACGGAAACATTGTCCCCGGAAGGGTTTTGAGGCCCTTGGGCCCCATGTTAGCCGTGCCTTTTGAGTTCTTGGGCGATGGGGCCGGCCTGATTGTCCAGAATATAATTTTTTATTTACTTTGTGCCATTTTAATATTTAAAATCGTTGATTTAATTTACCATAACAAAAAACAGGCTCTTTTAGCCTCTTTATTTTTCGTCACCGCCACTCCAGTCATTGAATCCGGATTGGCTTATCTGACCGATATGGGAGCTTGGTTTTTTTATCTCCTTTCGATATTTTTGACTTTAATTTACCTCAAGGGCAAAAATGAAAAATTCATCATACTCAACGGGTTTCTTTCAGGCATCGGTGTTCTGATGAAAGAAAACGGGGGATTGGGGGCGCTATTTTTTGGATTGATGATTTTATTCTCCGGAGAATTCAATATTAAGGAAAAAATCTTTAAAATAATGCGTTTTGGGATATTTTTCTTGATACCCGTCGTCGCCCTCCAGTTTTTAATGTACCGATACTTCCGTTTTACTTCCCTCGACTGGTATCTTAGCAATCTGCCGGGCTCCGATGGCGAGAGGCTGCTTTTGAGTTCTTTGAGATATTTCGGCCAGCTTTTCAGGGTTTTGGGGGTTCTCTGGATTTTCTTTTTTATTGGCGTCTTTCAAGAATGGCGCGAGAAAAACTGGCAGAGAATAAAGATATACTTGGCTTTGCTGCCCGCCTCGTTTTCTTTTTTGCTTTGGACGGTGGGGGCAGCCGGCAGGGGGGTTTTCATTTTCGCTCCCTTAGGAATATTATTGGCAAGTTATGGTTGTAAAAAAATAGGAGTCATCCCCATGGCGTTGCTCCTTTTGACGGTTTTGATGCTAAACTATTTTTTTTGTTGGTTGAATCCCACCATTCCTTTCGTTGACAGATTAGTTGAATTTATCTTTTAGTATATGCCAAATAAGAATCAGGCCGTCCCGCGCCCTGATTTTTTTACCTTCGGCGAAGGTGCGAGGGGAATAATCAATGGGGACTTCTAAAATGTTATAGTTTTTCTTTAAGGCCTTAATAGTCACCTCTACTTCAAACTCAAAACCGTTAGTTTTTAACTCAAGGCTTTTTAGGGCAGGGGCTCTAAAGGCCTTATAACAGGTGGAGACGTCGGTTAGGCGGGAACCGTAGAGAATATTGGTCAGCCAGCTGATTAAGACGCCTCCCCAGTAGTATGCTTGCCGAAATTTAGGGTTGCTCTTAAGAAGCCGGGAACCGTAAACGGCATCGGTTTTTCCTTCTAAGATAGGCCGGAGAAGTAAAGGGTATTCTTTGGGGTCATACTCTAAGTCAGCATCCTGAACCAAAATAATGTCGCCAGTGGCTTTTTGGAAACCGGTTCTGAGAGCCCCTCCCTTGCCCTGGTTTTTTTTATGATAAAAAACCTCGTATTTATCTTCCAAGGTTTTAAGGATGTCTCTTGTCCCGTCAGTGGAACCATCATCAACCAGAATTATTTCTTTTTTCAAGCCCAGGGTTTCGGCCTTTTCAATTCTATCAATAATTTTTAACAGGGTTCCCCTTTCGTTATAAATTGGCACGACAATCGAAACTTTTTTCATATGGTTTTATCTTAACAGACGCTTGACGTTTTTTCAAATTTTGTTAAGAATATAATATATGGATATGGAAGCTGCATCTAAGAAGGCCATAATAACCGGCGTGACGGGGCAAGACGGCAGTTATCTTGCCGAATTTTTGTTTTCTTTGGGCTACGAAGTCCACGGCATTATCAGACGAACCAGTACCTTCAATACCAGCCGGATTGATCACCTGTTTCAGGATCCTCACGTGCCGGGAGTTAAATTTTTTTTACATCACGGCGACCTGACCGATACCGGAAATATTGCCAAGTTAATCAATCAGATTAAACCGGATGAGGTTTATCATCTGGGAGCCCAATCTCATGTGAGGGTTAGTTTTGATATGCCCGAATACACGGCCAACACCGATGCTTTGGGCACCTTGCGCATTCTCGAAGCCATTAAGAATTCGGCGTTACCTATAAAATTTTATAACGCAGCTTCTTCGGAAATGTTCGGAGCGTCTTTACCGCCCCAAAACGAGCAAACAGCTTTTCATCCCCGTAGTCCCTACGCCGTGTCCAAGGTTTTCTCTTACCACATCACCAAGAATTATCAAGAGGCCTATAATATCTTTGCTTGCAACGGCATCCTTTTTAATCACGAAAGTCCGAGACGCGGAGAAACCTTTGTAACGAGAAAGATAACGCGGGCGATCGCTAGAATAAAAGCCGGCCTGGATAAAAAAATCTATATGGGTAATCTTGAAGCCAAAAGAGACTGGGGATTTGCCCCCGAATTCGTAGAAAGCATCTATTCGATACTCCAGCAAGAAAAACCCGATGATTATGTGGTGGCGACCGGCGAAGTCCACTCCATTAAAGAATTCTTGGAAGAAGCATTCCAATATTCAGGCCTCGGTGATTGGCAACCATATGTGGAAATTGACCCCATTTATTTCCGGCCGGCCGAGACCGATT
>MHMH01000004.1 GCA_001819335.1 Candidatus Nealsonbacteria bacterium RIFCSPLOWO2_01_FULL_43_32
AATATTTGCACTACTACAATAACGAACGTTTACACCTCGCTTTAGAATTAAAAACTCCGCAACAGGTGTTGCGAAGCTATTGACTATAATTCAGCCCCAAGGGTAATATGTCATCCGATGGTTGCTCGGCTAAGCCGAGCAACTAAAAAAGGGTCTGGGTCCTTGAGGAACCGTCGAGCGCTTCGTTCACCAGTTTGTCGGCTGCCTGGTTCTTTTCCCTGGGAATGGCGACGAACTTCACCTTGCCAAAATCAATCTTTAAATTCCAGACCCGCAAGAATAACGACTGGATTTTTTCGTCCAAAACCTTATACTCTCCGTTCAGCTGCTTGATTAAAAGCTCTGAATCAGACCTGACTTCAACTTCATTGTTTTCAACGACTTTCTTGCCGTACAAAGCCTTAGCTTTTTTCAAAGCAAAAATCACTGCCTGATACTCTGCTTCATTATTGGTGCCAACGCCAATAAATGCTGAATATGTTTTATCGTTGATAACAGCGCCGATGGCCGAGGGGCCCGGATTCCCCCTGGAGCCGCCGTCGGTATAAATAATAATTTTATTTGGATTTTTTGGCATGAGCAAAATATTTAATGAGGCAATTTTTAAACTTATGTAAATTTTTCTCTTTCACCTTGAAGCCGGCGGCCTGGGGATGCCCGCCGTAAAGCTCAAGAAGTTTTGAACAATGCGCCATGGCTTTGACTCCGTCAATGCCCGGAGGCGTTCGGACCGCTCCCTGACAATAGCCGTTCTTATAATTATACAAGAAAACCGGCTTTTTCTGGCTTTGGATAATTCTTGAAGCAGCCGGCCCCAGCATGAGCACGGGCCAAAATTCATCTCCCTCAAAAATAATGACTTCTTCCCCCAGCCGCTGCTCTATTTCGCCGGTCACCTCTTTAATCTTGGCCTGCCTTAAGGCAGCTTTTTCTAAAAGGTCTTTGGCCGCACTTTCCGCTTCTTTGAGCGAGGTGGCGGTCAAAAGCAAATAGCCTTCGTTCAAATGATTCCTGGTCCCGCCCGCGTGGCAGGCAGAAATTATTTTCTGGGCAATCGCCTGGGAGGAGCTGTCTTCGCCGAAGAGCTGCCAGAAAACTCTTAAGCCGGGCCGGACAGTTTCTTTTAAAGAAACTAATCCCTCTCCCAAAAATTCTAAATTATCTTCAGTTTGAACCATCATATCGGCGATAGTGGCCAAAGCTGTAAGCTCCAAAAAATTATTCCTTAAAGAAGCGCTCAATTTTCTTTTTAACAATACTTCAATCAATCTGAAAACCAAACCGGCGTTAGCAAACTCTTTGAAAGGATATTTATCACCCTTCTGCTTAGGATTGACAATGATAGAAGCCTGAGGCAATTTCTTTAAGGGCACGTGATGGTCAATAATGATTACCTCGAAACCGAGCTTATTGGCCATTTTAGCTTCTTTCAGGTTGCCGATGCCGCAATCCAAAATAACCAGCAGGGCCGGAGCATATTTTTTCAGATAAATTAAGGCGTCTTCGTTCAAGCCGTAGTCTTCCGTTTCCCTGTCCGGAAAATATATGTGTACCACTTGGTGGTACACATCAAAATTTTTAATGGCTTCTTTCAAAATAATCACCGAAGCCATACCGTCCAAATCAGCATCGCCGTAAAGAATAATCTTTTCCTTATTCTTAATCGCCCGCTTAATTTTTTCAGCCGCCTTTTTTAAATTTTTGATTTGTTCCCCCGCCATAGCCTTGGCGAAGGCGGGCTTCTTAATGGATTTCATATTTTCATTTTAAAACTTCCAGCCCCGGTAGTTTTTCGCCGGATAAGAACGCCAGCATGGCGCCCCCGCCCGTGGAAACATGGCTGAATTTGTCGCTTAAGCCGAGCCTACTGATTACCTGGGTCATATCTCCCCCGCCCACTACCGTAAAAGCCTTGCTTTGGACAATGGCTTTCAAAATTTCTTCGGTGCCGTGGCTGAACTCTTTTTGCTCAATCAGGCCGAGCGCTCCGTTAAAAAAAATAGTACGGGCTTGGGATATTCTTTTTTTGAAAAGATCAATAGTTTCTGGCCCAATATCTTTTCCCCCACTCACTTCATCTAAAGGTTCGATAATTTTTTGTGGATATTTTAACTTAATATTTTTAGCTTTTAATTCTTTCTGGAGCAGACCGCCGATGAGCACCGCATCAGCAATCTTGGAAATCTTATCAATGAACTTTACTTTTGTTTCCACCTTGGCTCCGCCCATGATAGCCACCAACGGCTTTTCCGGGTTATTGCTTAACCGGATTAAGCAATCAACTTCTTTCTCTAGCAACAACCCGGCGCCCGAAGGCAGAAACTTGGGTATGCTAACGACGGAAGCGTGAGCCCGATGGCAGACGCCGAAAGCGTCGTTAATGTAGATGTCGCCTTTTTGGGCCAGCTCCCTGGCAAAACTTTCGTCGTTTTGCTCTTCTCTCGGATCAAATCTTAAATTCTCCAATAAAGTTATTTTCTGGCCCAGCAATTCTTCCAGCCTTTTTTGAACCGGTTTCAAGCTGAACGCTTCAATCGCCTTCCCGTCGGGCCGGCCTAAGTGACTCATTAAAAGGAGCTTAGCTCCTTTTTTGATTAGATATTCAATGGTCGGAAGCGTTTGTCTGATTCTAAAATCATCCAGAATCTCCCCTTTTTCTGAAAGAGGAACGTTAAAATCACATCTGACCAAAACTCGTTTGTTTCTAACGTCAAAATCTTTGAGGGTTTTCATGGTTCGATAAACTCACCATGACCCTGAATTTGTTGAAGGGTCATTGGAACTTAACGGTTTCGCCGGGATTAATAACGCCTTTCTTGCCGTCCTCCGGTTCTTCTGCCAGCGACTCCTCTAAGGCCTTTTTCAGTTCTCCCAAGTTCACTTCTTTCCTGACGGTCTTGGGTCGGTCGGCAATGTTTCTCCTGGACGGCGAGAAAGGAATCACTTCGGTTTTTCCAGCAGGTACGACCTGCCGGCCGGCAGGCAGGGCTTCATTAGAAGCTGTCTGTAATTTCTTCCGGCAGGGCTTGCAGTAAACCGGCCTCTTGCCGTCCGGCTGAAAAACCACCTTGGTATCTTTGCCGCACATTGAACAACGAGCGTCGTAAAGAACTGGTCCGGCATTTTGAGAAACTGGAGCAGCTTGAGTGCTTAAATCTCCGGTCCAGCGGCTAATCTTTTCTTCGACAATGTGGCGGCTGGTGCTGTATCTTTCTCTGGAAACTTTGATAATTTTATCTGCGTTTGATTGCTCGGGCAAGGGCCAAGGTCCGAGAGTCCGAGCCGAAAAAGGCCGGCCGGCCAAACCGTCAATCATCAGCTTTAAGCAAACATTGTATTTTGCCAAATTAACCAAATCGGTCGCTAAAAACTCGGGCGTAAATTCTTTTTCCAAATACTCGGCGTCTTCGGCCCCCACCCGAAAAGAGACGATCGTACCCACGTTCCCGAAAACAGCGTCTCTGACTTCCTCCTCCATTTGAGTGATATACTGATGGCCCAGAATTAAGGCCAGACGATACTTTCTCGCTTCGGAAAGAACATTAACAAAGGAGGTGGTGGCAAAGTTTTGGAATTCATCAACGTATAAAAAGAAATCTTTCCTCTCTTCTTCGGGCATATCAACCCGGGACATGGCCGCCAACTGCAACTTGGTGATTAACAGGGCGCCCAATAATCTTGAATTATCCTCGCCCACTCTGCCCTTGGACAGGTTCATAATTAAAATCTTCTGCCCGTCCATGATTTCTCTCATATTAATGCTAGAGCGCACCTGGCCGATAATGTTGCGGATGATGGGAGCGGAGATAAACTGGCCGATTTTGTTTTGGATGGCAGCCGTGGCTTCCACTTCGTAACGCTGGGTGTATCTAGCATACTCCTGCAGCCAGAAAGCTTTAATCACCGGGTCGGTCACTTTATCCACCACCTTTTTCCGGTAATCGGCATCCGCCAACATCCGGTTGACGCCCAGCAAAGTGGCGCCCGGGTATTCCAGCAAAGCCAGAATGCAGTTATTAAGGATATACTCCATACGGGCGGACCAAACATCCGGCCAGATTTTTTTAAAAACGCCCATCAAGCCGCCCGCCACCAAATGCCGATGTTCAATGCTGACTTCTTCCATAATGTTAAAAGCAATCGGATAATCTAAATCAGCCGGGTTGAAATAAATAACATCGTTGACCCTGTTGGGAGGGACGAAATTCAATAATCTCTCGGCCGCTTCGCCATGGGGGTCAACAAAACCCAATCCCTTGCCGGCCTGGATGTCCTGAACAGCCATATTCTCCAGCATCACTGTTTTACCCATACCGGTTTTGCCGATGACGTAAAAGTGCCGACGCCGGTCGTCAATCTTAATGCCGAATTTCTTTCTCGTATTGCGGAAAGTCGTTTCCGCGAAAAAATTAATGTCTGCTGCCATAAATAAAATTCATTCCTCCTCTATGGGCAAGCCGGGAGGTGCCTCTCCCTTTTTAGATTCCACCCTGGAAACAGCCGGGGCGGGCGCGACTGTGTGGCCCGGGAAATGAAATAAGGTCGCCAATTCCTCGCTGTTTAAAAGAAAAGTGCCGCCGGGTTTGGGGAACAAGGGAGGCATTCTTTTGATATAACGGAAAAACAGCCTTCTTTTCCTGACAAAAAGTCTTCGTAGCCTGACGAGATTGGCTGGAGGAAAAAGCAGATGCTTTTTGATTTTAGTCAAAGTTCTGCCTAAGGGCACAAGGGCATTAAGGTTCTCGGTGGCAAACTGCTGAAAATGGCCGAAAGGCACGGCTTTGGCTCCGCCGGAATAAACATCACGCTTGGCCAGATAAATGAACCTGATATAACACTCAAACATTCTTTTGGAAATCTTTTCTTCAACGCCCGCGACAATGTCTTTCTCCCCGGGGGTCATTCTCGCTTCCACCGGCAACAGGGACTCAATCTTCAGTTCGTCTTTCTTTTCTTCGGCCCCGGGCGGCTTGCCGGTTATCAGCTCTCCGGCCGCTTCCAATAAAATTGATTTTGCTTTGGCCTTTTCCGGTCTTTTGGCTAATTTATCAGCGACGGCTCGACCGCGTTTGAAAAACTGCTGGCCTTCCTCTGGTTTTTTGGAATTAAGAATTGATTTGGCGGCTATTTGTATCCAAAGCTGTTCTCCCGGCCCAAAAATTCCCAACCCTTCGAGCAAAGTAGCCATCGGGTCAATTCTCTTTTCTTCTTTGGCCTCCGATTGCTCTTCAAAAAATTTGCTGTATGTTCTAATCGGATAAACATCCTCCTTTGACATCATGTAATCCGTACCCCACATTTCCCAATCCTTATTGGGAATATCCTGAGGCACCTTTTTAGTGTAATCGTCCGCCATGGAAATTTCCGCTTCCGGATACTGGGAATAGATGGAAGCTTCTACGGCGGCTCTTCGACTTTCGTGAACTCTGAGATAAAGATGAGGCTCGCCGTTCAGGCTGACAATTTCAATCTGAACAGAAAGAAGCGACTTGCCTTCAATCCACTTCTCCCACCGATCGGGCGGGTCTAAAATATTGCCCCAAATAGCAGAAAAAACCTGCTCCATAGCGCGGATAGGTTTTAAAACTTCTTGAGGCATTCTAATTTCAAGCAAGACTGACTTCTGAGCCAAATTCCAGGCTTCTCCTCGACCGTAAAGCCAGAAAAATTTAGCCCGAGGGTAAAGAATCAAAGGCAAGAAAACCCACCACCAATGCTCAATGATGTCCCAGAGAATATTTAGGGCTGAAATAATTTGGTCTTGCATTGTAAAAAAACTAAAGGCTTCAGGCCTTTCTTACTTGATACTCGCCCTCGGCATCTTTAATAAAATATCTTTTGTCCTGGAGATTAAGCAAAATGGTATTTTCCTTCACCTGTCTCTGTTTTAAGACCTCCTGAATTATCTTTTCTTTTGGCATGGGCTTGTTTGAGGCTTGCAGCACATTGGCAATCACTTCTCGCACCACGCCGGGCGCGTACCCCCATTCCTGCAGAGCATAAAGGCCTCGGCCCACCAGAACAAATCTTTGATCGCGAATCAGCTCATTATGAACGGTCTGGGGCAAAGCATTTTCCCCGATGCCCCGAGCCACTTGCGTAAAATGAAGAGGCTTCTGGGTTTTCTTCAACACCAAATAAGCTTTGTCTTTGACGCCCCTGGGGTTAATCTCGGGCCACTCCTTCAAACCGTAAAGACCCTCGGGACCCTTAAGAATAGCTTTGGAAATTTCAAAATAGGCAGACGGCACATTTAAAGGCAAGGGCAAGGCTTTCTTTTGTTTTCCCAAGACTGAAGTGAAGGCTGCGATGTGTTTCTTGGCAATATTTAAAGCATTCTTGTCAATGGTCCAAAAAGGATAAAATTCTTCGGTCTCGCCGGATCTTTGGAAGGACTGGCCCAGGGTCAATAAAAACAAAACGTGATTTTTGAATTTTTCTCCGCCCAGTTCCTTAAGCAGCAAATCCTCTCTTCTGAGAGAACCGGCATTCTCGAGAGTCTTTATAAAATACTGGAAAACATTTTGACAGATGGGACTTTCCAGCTTCTCCCGCAGGCCTCTCAACCCATCTTCTTCAATCTGGCGCACCCGCTCTCTCGTAATATCATAATTCCGGCCAATTGATTCCAAGGTTTGTTTTTCTCCCGCCAACCCAAAACGCCTGTCAAGAATATCTCTCTGACGTTCCGGCAAGTCCTTTAATAAATTACTGTGGCAAACTGTTTGAAAACTAAATTGCATTATCTTATTTAAGCATTTTTTGAAAATCTTGTCAAGAACGGCGCCGCTAAAAAAATGGAGGAATAAGTGCCCACGACAATTCCGATAATCAGGGTTAGGGCGAAATACTTTAAAGTTTCCCCGCCGAAGAAAAATATGGAAAAGAGCACCAATAAGGTGCAGGTGCCCGTACTCAAAGACCGCAGCAGAATCTGATTTAAGCTTTGATTGATTAAATCTTCAAAATGCTCTTGGTGGCTCTTCAAAAGATTTTCCCTCACCCGGTCGAAAATAATCACTTTATCGTTGATGGTGTAGCCCAAAATGGTCAGCAAAGCCGTCACCATGGGAATGGTAAATTGAATGCCGTAAAATCTTCCCAGAAAACTAAAAACTCCCAGCGGAATTAAGACGTCAAAAAAAAGAGCAATAATTGAAACGATGCCGTATTGCCAACTTTGAACCGGCCGAGAAACTTTCCGGAAAGCAAGGGCGATATAAAAAAGCAGAGCGGCCAAAGAAACAATGACGAGCATGATGGTTTTCTGTTTCAGTTCTCGGCCAATGACCGACCCCACACTTTCAAAACGCCGCTCGCTCGCTTGAGAAAGCTCGTTCAGTTGAGCCAGGATGGTTTGATGGGTATTCTCATCAACGTCTTGAAACCTTAAGATAACCCCCTTTTCTCCGGTCGGCTGAATAATCACTTCTCCTAAATTTAAATCTTTGAGTTTTGCTTGAATGGCCGGATGCTCCGCTCTCGTCTCGAAATCAAGCTCTAAAATACTGCCGCCGGTAAAATCAATCCCCAAATTCAAACCAAACGTCAACAAAACAGCGAGACTTACTATCGCTAAAGTCAAAGAAAAGATATAATAGATTTTTTTATACTTTAAAAAATTAACCACGAATATTTATCACGAATTTTTCACCAATCTTTACGAATGAAATATTAGTGATAATTCGTGTTTTGAATTAGTGATTTTATTAGTGGTACTTTATCGGTTTTTTCCCAAGTAAAATCAGGGTCGTTTCGGCCAAAATGGCCGTACGAGGCGGTCTTCTGATAGATGGGGCGCTTCAGATTCAAATGTTCGATAATCTGCTTGGGCCTGAAATCAAAAACTTTCTTGACGATTTCGGCGATTTCATCGTCGGGTATTTTCCCGGTGCCTTCGGTGTTCACAAAAATTGAAACCGGCTGGGCGATGCCGATGGAATAAGCGACTTGGAGCTCGCACTTGTCAGCCAAGCCCGCAGCCACGATGTTTTTGGCCGCATAACGGGCCATGTAAGCGCCTGACCGATCCACTTTGGTCACGCACTTGCCTGAAAAACAGCCGCCGCCGTGAGCGCCCACGCCTCCGTAGGTATCCACAATAATTTTCCGACCGGTCAAACCGGTGTCAGCGGGCGGTCCGCCGCAAACAAATCTACCGGTTGAATTGATAAAGTACTTAGTATCTCCGTCAACCAGATCGCCGACAATCGGCTTAATCACATGCTCTTTGATATCGGCTCTGAGTTTGTCCATGGCCACATCAGCCGAATGATGGGCGGCAATAACTACAGCTTCCACCCTTTTCAGCTTGCCGTTTTCGTATTCTACCGTTACCTGCGACTTGCCATCCGGCCTTAAATAAGGCAACGTGCCGTTCTTCCTGACATCAGCCAGTCTTTTGGTCAGCTTATGGGCCAGCACCAGAGATAAAGGCATAAATTCTTCGGTCTCATTGGTGGCGTAGCCGAACATCAGCCCCTGGTCGCCCGCGCCCTGCTCTTTGTCCTTATCTTCATCAACTCCTTGGGCGATATCAGGAGACTGTTCATGCAAAGTAACGATCACTCCGACATCTTCAGCGCAAAAACCGTATTCTTGTTTGTCATAGCCGATCTCCCGCAACACTCTTCTGACAATATCCTGAATGTTAACGTAAGCCTTGGTCCTGGCTTCCCCTCCCACTAAAACCAAACCTGTGGTGGCAAAACACTCGATGCCCGCATGGCTATCGGGATCTTGCTTGACCATTTCGTCGTAAATAGCGTCTGAAAGCTGATCGCACACCTTGTCAGGGATGCCCCTCCGTCACTGACTCTGACGTAAATAGGTATTTTTTACCTATTTTTGAAGGGGCTACATTTGAGTTATTAATCATAATTTTGTTTTTAATAGTTTATAATGAAGACCTTTAATGAATTTATTAATTTAACTCCATAAAAATTTGACCTGCTCAAGCTTGGTGTTAACAAAACACTTGAGAAAGTAGTTAGTGATAATAATTGCCGTGAACATGCCGACTAAATTTCCAATAATCAAGGTAAAAGCAAATCCTTTGACAAAGCTGCTGCCCAACCCGAATAAAATCAAACCGACCAAAATCGTCGTCAGATTGCCGTCTCTGATGGCCGGCCAGGCTCTTCTTAATCCTTCTTCCAGCGCAGCCAAATAAGTCCGGCCGGCTTTCAATTCTTCTCTGAATCTGGAAAAAATTAAAACATTAGCATCAACCGCCATACCCATGGACAGGATAAACCCGGCCATGCCGGCTAAGGTCAGGGTCACTGACATGAATTTAAACAAAACCAAGACTAAGGCTACATAAATTAGTAAAGACAAAGAAGCAAGAAATCCGGGGATACGATAAAAAACAATCATAAATAAAAGAATGAGGAAGAAACCGAAAATTCCGGCTTTGAGAGATTCTTCCAGAGAAATTTTACCTAAAGTCGGACCGACGTTTTGCTGGGAAATCAGGGTAATGGGTACGGGCAGCGCGCCGGCATTCAGGTTTCTGGCCAAACTTTTTGTTTCTTCAATAGTGAAATTGCCGCTGATTTGAGCTTTGCCTTGGGAGATTTTTTCCTGGACAATCGGCGCAGAAATAGGCAGCCCGTCAATATAAATGGCTAATGGTTTCCCGATATTTTTGGCGGTTAATTCAGCGAAAATATCTGCTCCTTCGCTATTAAACTGCAACAAAACCAATGGCCGATAAGTGGTTTCGTCAAAACCAGGTTCCGCTTTTTCCAAATATTTGCCGGTGAAAAGCGTAGGCTGAAAGGGGTCTTCCAATTGAACCTCGACTGTGCCCGTAGTTTTCAATGCTTCGTCGTTTTTCGCTGTAATTTCTTGGTAGTTTTCTTTATATTCCCTGAACTCCAAGAAAGGGGTTTGGCCGATCATTTTAATGGCTTGAGCAGAATCGGTCACGCCGGCCAGCTCAACGATCAAGCGGTGGGAACCGGCATTATCTTGAACCTGGACAAGGGGCTCGCTCACGCCAAAGTAATTAACTCTTCTTTCAATTACGTCTCTTAGCCCCTGCATGGAAACGCCCTGATCTTTTTGATCAATACCGGACAAGTCTGCCTCGTAAACCAAATGCGTGCCGCCCTGCAAATCAAGCCCCAGCTTAAATGGAATGTTGGGCAGGTAAGGCAGATTTAAAAACTGCGGGTAATCTAAATTACCGGCCAAAAAAGCCAAAATAAAAATCACTAAAACCGTAATGTAAATTCTTCTTTTAGACATTTATCTATTTTATATCTTATTCAAGATAATTGTCAATTGAAAAGAGGGATTCGTATTAGACGAACCCCTCTTTGCTTGATTCTGATTGGAACTTTAGAATGAAATTTTGATTTCCCCTGGCTCGGAAAGATACCAGTATGTCTCTCCATCCCAGACTTCCCGGCACAGACGACGGCCGCTCGGCGCCACGAATATATCGTAGGGCGTTTTTGCGTCTTTAGTGATTTCTTCACCGTTCTCCATTTCCCGAAGAATAGTTTCAGCTACGCCCGATTCCTCCTCGTCGAACTTATATGTTTCGGCGCTATATCTGACTGTCTTCTTGTGGACGAGTTTAACGTCGATGACCTGTTGCCAGAGACTCACCTCCTGACCTTCTCTCTCAAGGACAAGCTCCAGACCGTCTGCCTGATGGTGAACCAGGTCAAACCATCTGTCCGGCCACTCCAGATAAGAGACTGTCTCGCTTACCAGAAACGCCTTTCCATTAACCTTGAACTCGTCACCCAGCCCCTTCTTCCGTAATTCCCTTAACATCTCCCTCTTTGTCATTAGAATCCTCCTTCTATATTACTTCGCATTCGCAAGAGATGAGCTGTCCACCGCATCGAGGACATCTCGCCATGTCACAGCCCACATGGTGATATTTACCCGGTCCAACCCCACAATCATGACAATTGATTTCTTCATACTTGGGGTATGGGATAGCGGGTAACCTTTCCCCGTCCGCAAACTCAATTTCTCTACACGCGGAACAATCATCAACCACCAACATATCCTTACCGCAGCACTCACACTTTGCCATTTGGAAAGAACCTCCTTTCGTATTTTATATCAGTATTATATCACGTTAAGTCGTTTATGTCAAGCACAAATGGTAATGTATACAGACATATGGCGGGTTCTACCGAAGCTGATATAGTTTCGGTATATGTGTGTAAATATGGCCAAAACAATAAAAGAAGAGAG
>MHMH01000005.1 GCA_001819335.1 Candidatus Nealsonbacteria bacterium RIFCSPLOWO2_01_FULL_43_32
TTGCGCTCTTAACCTCGGCAAATGCGGATTTGTTGTGTATGCCATATACATACATTTTACCCTACAGGGTGTTGCAAAGGTATTGAACCATTACGTGCTACTTGACAGATTTGCAATAGGGTGTATAATGGGTTTAGATTTGCAAGTCGAAGTATCTTAATTTATTTAAGTATAGCGGCTTAAAATCATTAACCGAGTCCCGCTTTGCGGGACGAAGGTAAAGAAGAAGGTTTTATCTTCTTCGCCAAAGGTCGCTATTAGTTTAAAGTACAGTAGTAAGTATCATGGAATTCAAAAAATTCGGATCAGACCGTCCCAAGAGAGACTTTGCTCCCAGAGAAATGTTTAAAGGAAACTGGAAATGCTCCGACTGCGGAGCTGAAATAACCGAGCTTCCTTTCGAACCTTCGGGAGACAGACCACTCTATTGCAGAGACTGTCACAGCAAGCGAAGAGACCAAAGGTTTAGTCGCTAAGCTCAAAACAAAAACCCCGCCGTTCTGGCGGGGGTTTTGTCTTAGTAGTCGTCTAGAATTCTTCTCTGCGAGGACGAGCCTCCAAGGGCCTGGCTTCGTTTACAGTGACGTTTCTACCGTCCAGTTCTTTGCCGTTGAACATTTCAACAGCTTTCTTGGCCTCATCTTCGGTAGACATCTCCACGAAACCGAATCCTTTGGAACGACCGGACATTTTGTCAATAATGATGGTGGCCGATTCTACGGTTCCAGCCTGAGCAAAAGTCTCTTTCAAAGTCGCTTCAGTGGTTTCGTAAGATAATCCTCCGACAAATAATTTCTTTGCCATGTAATTTATTAATAATTTATTTATTGTAAGCCGACCGCTATTTTTTCGCTTTCAAGGAAAGGAAATTTAATAGAAACTTACACTTACACTTATACTGATATGATAAACTATTGCTGTCTAACCGTCAAGCCTTTCTCGGTTTCAACCTGGCCTTCTCCTCGGTCGTCAGGGAGGTGAGCCAGAAAATAAAAGGCCGTCGAAGCTTATCGATCGACCAGTTGTCATCTTTAAAAAGCGTTGCTTTTTCTATTTTAAAACGCGAAAGCAAGAGTGTCGTGGCCTGAAGATTCAAGGGAGACAGCTTATTATGCTCTAACAAGAATTGCTGTTTCTTGGTCATCGAATTTTTCCTGCTTTCATCATACGCCTATCCCCCAAAAAAGCAAGCAGTACCCAGGTTGGAGAGGACTATCCTCTCCACCGGCTCCTCTCCACCGGCTTACTGCTTTGAGACCCGGTCTAATGCCAGGATTTTAAGATGAGCTGAATTTAGCGCGATTTCGAAGTTTTTGTGCTAATTTCCAAAAATTGAGGGCTTTCTTCAGCCAAACTAACCGCTCATAAGGAGTGGTATTTTTTAATACATAAAGCAGGTGTTCGTCTATATCACTTTTCTTGGCGAATTTTCTTGAGGTTTTCAACATCGACCATGTCTCGAGGACGGCCCAAGTCCTCTTTCATCTTTATTAAATCATCTATAGAAATAATCGGAACGCGAAAACCGTCGATTTTAAGATATTTCTTCCTTTTTAAAATTTCCTGACTTCGGGGCAAATTCACGCCAATATCGATTACTTTCATCGGATCTTCCGTGCTTTGGAAAGAAACAACTTTCATGTTTTTCTCGTCAGCCAATTTCTCCAACATTTCTCTTTCAATAAACACATCTTTTTTGATTGGTATCCGTAAACGATAACCCAGCCCGATTAGGATATTATAAAGATTCTCCAGGTTTTGTTTTTTCAAACTAACGATCAAATCCAGGTCGGCGGTCATTCTGGTATAACCGTACAAAATCACGGCCAATCCGCCGCAAACCGCATAATCTATCTTAGCGGCGTTGAGTGCCTTAAATTCGCTTTCATAGAGAAATTTCTCCCCCTCTTTTCTCATAGCTGCCGGGCTAGGAGTCGAACCTAGAATACACAGGTTCAAAGCCTGTAGTCCTACCATTAGACGACCCGGCAATGCGCGCTTATCTTAACTTATTTTTGCTTCTTTTTCAAGGGCTTCAATAATCGCCAGTTCCAAGGGCAGTTGCGGAATCGAGGCGTATTTCATCCGGCTTTCTGCTTCCATGAAAAGCTTTAAGATGCGCCGCAAATCAGCTTCTTCGAAATTAGCGATCTGCGACTTGAGCTTGCCCTGCTCTTCTCCGGTCAAGCCAGTAATCAAAGGATTCTGCAAATCAGGCGCGATCTTTAAAATCAAACCCTGCCTTAAGTAAGCGACCAAGGCTCTGGTCAGCTCCTGGACATCCTTACCCTTTTCCAGCGTCTTGCTTAGGAAATCCAGGGCCTCTCCCCCTTTCTTTTGGCAGATGAAATCAAACAGCTGGCCCACGAGCTTGGTGTCAACCATGCCCAAGAGTTCCTTGATATCTTCGGCCTTAATCGTTTCCCCTTGTTTCAAGTCTCCGCTGAAAGTTAAAACCTGGTCCAGCAGGCCTTCGGCATCCCTGGCTGCTCCCCCCGAGCTTAACGCAATCAGCTCTAAAGCCGACTTTTCAATCTTTACGTTTTCTTTCTGCGCCAGAGTCCCTAACCTGCTGACAATCTCTGTCAGGGTTAATTTTCTGAAATCAAACCTTTGGCACCTCGAAATGATGGTGGGGATCATTTTATGGATTTCCGTGGTGGCCAGGATGAAAATAGCGTGGGCGGGCGGTTCTTCCAAAGTCTTTAAAAGCGCATTGGCTGCGTCTTTGGAAAGCTGATGGGATTCGTCAATAATGAAAATCCGGTATTTGGATTTGGTGGGAGAGAAACGGATGCCGTCTCTCAATTCCCTGATCGCATCAATGCCCCCGGTGGAAGCAGCATCAATCTCAACCAAATCAATGCTCCGGCCTTCGTTGATCTCCAGACAGGAAGAACACTTATTGCAGGGTTCAAATGCCGAGCTTTCGCTACGCGAAAGCGAAGGTGAAGAAGAAACTTTAGTTTCTTCGCCTTCCCTAGCCTTGCGTGTTTCGCAGTTTAAAGCCTTAGCCAAAAGCCTAGCAATCGTGGTTTTACCCGTGCCTCGGGGACCGCAAAACAAATAAGCATGGGAAATCATACCCATTGAGAGAGCATTGGTCAGGGTTTGCACCACATGCTCCTGACCCGTGACTTCGCCAAAGGTCTTGGGCCGGTATTTCCGATATAATACTAAATTCGGCATAATTATCATATTTTATCAGATATGATAGAATAAATAAAGTTATGCTTAAGGTCTACAATACGCTCACCGGCCAAAAGGAAGTCTTCGAGCCGAACACGGGCAAAAAAGTGAAACTTTTTGTCTGCGGCGTCACGCCTTACGATTTCTCTCACATCGGCCATGCCCGAACGTACCTGGCTTTTGATATGATCGCCAAGTATCTCAAGCAAAAAGGCTATCGTGTCTTTTATCTGCAGAATGTCACAGACATTGACGATAAAATCATCCTCCGGGCCCAATACCAGAACATCGCCCCCAAAGCGCTGGCTAAGCGCTTTGAGAAAGAATACCTGAAAGATATGAAAAGCCTGAAGATAGACAGCGTGACCAAGTACGCCAAAGCCACCCACCATATAAAAGAAATCATTGCTCAGATCGAGAAACTTTTTAAAAAGGGTTTGGCCTACCAGACCAGGGATGGCGTTTATTACAACATCAAAAACTTCAAAGATTACGGCAAATTGTCCCAACGAACAGTTGAAGGCGCCGAAGACGCTGTTTCCAGGATTGACGAAGACAAGGAGAAGAAAAACAAAGGCGACTTTTGTTTGTGGAAGTTCAGCAAGCCAGGAGAACCGAGCTGGGATTTTAAAACAGGTAAATACCTCGGAGTGGCCGGCCCCGCCTTCGCTAAAGCTTCGGCGGGCAAGCCGGGCTGGCATATTGAAGACACGGCCATTGCCGAGAAGTTCTTAGGGCAACAGTACGACATTCACGGCGGAGCCAAGGACCTGATCTTCCCCCACCATGAAGCAGAGATCGCCCAGATGGAAGCGATCTCCGGCAAAGCGCCTATGGCCAAATACTGGCTGCATACCGGTTTTTTAACGGTCCAGGGCGGCAAGATGGCCAAGTCAGAGAACAACTTCATCACCATCCAGGATTTTCTCAAGCAGCATTCGGCCAGAATTTTAAGATTCCTGGTCTTAAAAAATCATTACCGCTCCCCTATTGACTACACCGAGAACACCTGCTTGCAGGTTGAAAAAGAATTAACCAGAATAGATGAATTCGTAGCAAAACTTCAATCACAAATTTTTACTAATTCTATTCGCGAATATTCGCGAATTAATATTCGTAATTATTCGCGGTCTTTCGAAGCAGCGATGGAGGACGATTTCAATACGCCAAAAGCCGTGGCAGTGATTTTCGAGCTAATGCGCCGGAGAGATACTTTAGACGCAAAGAGTGCTTTGGATTTTTTGAAACAAATTGATAAATTCTTTGGCTTTATTTTTTGGCCGAGGACCAAAGAAACTATCCCCGAGGCGTTGCTTAACCTGGTCAAGCAACGCCAAGTACATCGGGAACAGGGCGACTGGCAAAAGTCTGACGAGCTCAGAAAGCAAATCCAAGCCAGGGGCTGGCAGATTGAAGACACCGCGGCCGGGCCTAAACTAAAAAGATCTAATTAAAAAGACGGCGCAGCTGCTTTTTCTGGCTCCGGGTTCTCTTGGCCTGGAGCCGTTTTTCTTTGGCCCTTTGGGGAATTTTAGTGGGAATTCTCTTTTTCCTGGGTCGGCTAAGCTTCTCCAGCCTTGCTTGGAGCAGCTCAAAGGCCAGCTTTTTATTCTGCGCCTGGACCCGGCGTTCGTCCACGCTCACAATGATGCCCGAAGGCAGGTGCAGCAATCTCACCCCTGTTTTCTTCTTGTCCCGGCGCTGGCCGCCCGGACCCGTGGAAGTAGAATAAAAAACCCTGGTTTGTTTTTTTAAATCCTGGAGGTT
Organism: Candidatus Nealsonbacteria bacterium RIFCSPLOWO2_01_FULL_43_32; assembly: GCA_001819335.1. Classification (GTDB taxonomy): domain Bacteria; phylum Patescibacteriota; class Minisyncoccia; order Minisyncoccales; family MHMH01; genus MHMH01. The sequence continues at coordinate 4,957 of MHMH01000005.1, forward strand.
GTAATGCATTGATATATCTTATCAGATGTGATAATTTAGTATAGGATAAACACATGCCTAATGAGTTGCCGGAAAAACTGCCGCCGCAGAGCCTGGAAACGGAGCAATTCCTTTTGGGCGGTTTGATGCTTGATAAAAACGCTATTTTGAAGGTGATTGATTTTTTGCAGCCCAGGGACTTTTATAAAAACATCCATCAGGAAATTTACGCTTCAATGGTGGAACTCTTTGAAAAAAGAGAGCCCATTGACCTGCTCTCGGTGGCCCTGCGGCTGAAAGAAAAAGACAAGCTTCAAGAAGTGGGCGGCAACGGCTATCTGACCGAGCTCATCAACACCGTGCCCACGGCCACTCACGTTCTGAACTACGCCAAGGTTATCCAGAGAAAAAGAATCTTAAGGGACCTGATTGACGCTTCCCAAGAAATCGGCTTGATGGGGTATAACGAGGCCGCTGATGTTGACGAATTACTGGACGGAGCCGAAAGAAAAATCTTCAGCATTGCCCAGAAATCCCTGACCCAGCAATTCGTTCCGATTAAAGAATCTTTGGAAGAGGCCTTTGAAAGAATGGACCGGCTTTCCAGGCACGACGGAGGCATCAGGGGCTTGCCCACCGGGTTCAAGGATTTAGACAATATCCTGGCCGGCCTGCAGAAATCAGACCTGATTATTTTAGCTTCCAGGCCGAGTATGGGCAAATCAGCTCTGGCCGTGGACATGGCCCGGAACATCGCTATTCACCAGAAGATACCAGTCGGTATCTTCAGTCTGGAAATGTCCAGAGACCAAGTGGTGGATCGGCTCATTGCGGCTCAAGCCAATGTGGACTTATGGCGGTTGAGAACCGGTCGGCTTTCCGGTGATGGTGAGAGCAGCGACTTTACGAGAATCCAGCAGGCTCTGGGCGTGCTTTCTGAAGCGCCCATCTACATTGACGATGCAGCCACCTCAAACATCCTGCAGATGAGGGCTTTAGCCAGACGCCTGCAGGCCGACAAAGGCCTGGGCCTCATTGTCATTGATTATCTGCAGCTGATGGAACCCAGAAACCCCATGGCCACGACCGTCCAGCAGGTGACGGAAATCTCCAGGTCTCTCAAGGGCTTAGCCCGGGAGCTGAACATTCCGGTCTTAGCCCTTTCCCAGCTGTCCAGAGCCGTGGAACAGCGTTTTCCTCCCAAACCGAGACTGGCCGACTTGAGGGAAAGCGGGAGTCTGGAACAAGATGCGGATGTGGTGCTCTTTATTTACCGGGAAAAAGAAAAAGGCGAAGCCATCCCTCATAATGAGACAGAAATTATTATTGCCAAGCACCGCAACGGACCGACCGGCGCCATCCCGCTTTATTTTGACAGCCAAAGGGTCAGCTTCCGCAGCGCGGCCAAACAAGAGGAAGGTGAAAATTACTAAAAATGCATTCTCCCAGTATTCAAAAATTAATCAACCTCTTTGCCAAATTTCCCACGATAGGCCCCAGAACCGCCAGTCGCTTTGTTTTTTATTTGCTGAAACTTCAAAAGGAAGAAGCAGCTGAAATCAGCCAGACCATTTTAGCTGTTAAAGAAAAAGTGAAACTCTGCTCTTTTTGTTTTAACCCTTTCGAGGGTGAGGGCCAGTTATGCGAAATTTGCGCCGACCCCAGAAGAGACAAAGCCCTGCTTTGCGTGATCGAAAAAGAAACCGACCTCTTGCCGATTGAAAAAACCAAGAAATATCATGGCCGCTATTTCATCCTGGGCGGCACGGTGGCCATGCTCAAAAAAGAAGATATCGAAAAATTAAGAACCAAAGAGCTGGTGGAGAGGATCCAGGGTTCATTGATTCAAGAGATTATCATTGCCGTCAACCCGACGACTGAGGGCGAAGCCACGGCCCTGTATCTGGAAAGAGTCTTAAGACCCTTAAATAAAAAAACTACCCGTTTGGGTAGGGGTTTGCCAGTGGGGGCGGAATTAGAATACGCTGACGAAGAAACGCTTAGCGCCGCCTTGGAAGGCCGACGTTAATCACCTCCCGAGGGTGATTATTTACTCACCCTCGGGAGGTGATTAAAAAATGCTTAACTAATTTTCGTGATTGCTACTTCGCTGAAGGGCTGGCGATGGCCCTTTTTTACTTGGTAGCGCTTTTTAGCTTTGTACTTGAAGATAATCACTTTCTTGTCTTTAGCTCGTCTGAGAACCTTGCCCGTCACCTTGGCGCCTTCAACCAAAGGCGTGCCGATGGCCAGTTTATTGCTTTTTTCCAACAGCAAAACTTCGTCAAAAGCAACTTCCGAACCTTTCTCGCCCAATTTTTCAATTTTAATTTTTTGTCCCGGGGTAACCAGATATTGTTTCCCGCCGGTTTTGATGACTGCCAACATACTAAATTGAAAATTCGAATATCGAAATTCGAAACTATAGGTTTAATTATTTAATTATTTGAATTTTTTATTTATTTCGTATTTCGGATTTCGTGCTTCGAATTTAATCAGCTGGTTTATCCAGCTGTTTGGTCTCTCCTATTTCTACCAGTTTTTCCACCCTTTCGTCAAGTAGGGAGAGCCGGCTTTTTGAATCGTCGTAAGCAGATGAGGCATTTTTCAAGTGGCTCCCCAATTTCCGGAAGTCATCCATCAGTTTTTCGGCGTCCTGATGCACCTTGGCCAGCTTCTTTAAAATCTCGTGGGTCTGCTTGGAAATCTGCGTATCCTTGAACCAATGTTCAATCGTCCGCAGGGTTAAATAAATGCTGTTGGGCGAAGTGAGAATAATTCTCTTTGACCAGGCGAAGGCCGCCACATCCAGCTCTTGGCCGATGGAATTGACGATTTCGTAGTAAATGGCTTCGGCTGGAACGTACATCAGGGCAAATTCCGTAGTGGCTTCAGCCGGCAGAATATACTTGACGGCAATTTCATTAATGCGGTTTCTGACGTCTTCCAGAAAATTTTTCTTGAAGAATGCTTTCTCGGTGTCGCTGGCGGCCTTGACCATTTTTTCAAAGTTTTCGGCAGGGAATTTGGAATCAATGGGCAGGAGCAGGCCGTTGGGCAGTTTTAAAACCGCGTCAACTTGTTCGCCCGAAGAAAAAAGATGCTGCATTTGATAAAGTTCTTTGGGAAAATGCTGGGATAGAATATGCTCCAAAGACGCTTCGCCCCATTGGCCTCTCAATTTCGGCGATTTGAAAATTTCCTGAAAAGTGGCAACGTCTTTGACGGTTACCTGCACCTGCTTGAGATCTTCCCTGATTTGGGTCGCCTCTTTAGTAAAAGCACGAATCTCGTCGTTCATGGTTTTTGACTGTCCCATCATCAGATCCGTAATCCGTCTTTCCAAATCCTTAATGGCGTCTGATTGCCGTTCGTCAACTTTTGATTTCCTGGAATAAAAAATAATCACCGCCATTCCCAGGGTTATAAAAAAAGTAATTGAAATAAGCGTTAAGCTGTTCATCTGGTTAAAATCTCAACTATTAAAAATACTACGTATATGCCTATTAAAACAAGGCCTTCTTTCCTGGTTATCTTCTGCCCGGTTCTTATGAGGAGGAAAAACGACAAGACGGCAATGATGAGAAAAATCCGGGCAATGACGAAAGGAGAAAAATCAGCGATTTTGATGGGCGCAATCAAAGATACTATACCCAAGATGAAGGTGGAGGTGATGGCGACGTTACCCATTAAATTGCCCAAAATCATCCAGTCCTGGCCGCGTCTCGCTGCATGCAAACAGAAAAAAGTTTCAGGCATGCTAGTGCCGATGGCCACGACAAAAATACCGATTAATCCTAACGGCAAATTAAATGTTTGATAAAAAAACAGGGCGGACTGCACCACTCCCTGCCCCCCGATCAGCAGTAGCGTCAATCCCGAAAGGATAATTAAAATATCTTTGATGATTTCCCTCTGGCTGAAGCGCACCGGGCAGTTTTCGTAGACTTTGGTGAACCGGTCTTTTTTGGAAAAAAGCCAGACAGTATAAACGGCAAAAGCGATTAAAAGAACTATTCCGTCTATTCTTGATAAATTGCCGTCGAAAATCAAGAAAAGAGGCAGAAGCGCGATGACCATTATAAAAACAGAACTTCCCTGAACCGTCTGGCTGTTGGACGAAAGTCCGCCTCTTGAAATCAAAGCGGCCAAACCCACCACGATGGAAAGGTCAAAGATATTAGCGCCTACCACATCGCCAAAAGAAAGTTCGGGTATACCGTTGAGCGCCGCAACAATGCCGATGATTAAGTTCGGCATGGTAGCGGTAATGCCCATGACGAAAAAAGCCAACACAAACTCTTTTAATTTCAAACAAACGCCTATTCTGGCTAAAGCATCAATCAGCCATTTGCCGGCAAAAGCCAGCAACAAAAAAGAACCGATGAGAATTAAAATTTGCGAAACCATGTTACTTTATTGTAACACTTCGACGGGCTCAGTGTAAACAAAAAGGCGACTTACTTGGAAGTCGCCTTTTCTTGGAGTTTGGGTGATGACCCATTTAGCTCTTTTTCCTTGATGCGTTGCGCCAAAGTCGGCAACTGTCCGTCTTGTTTTGCCCGCAGAACGAGAAAATTCAGGGAAATAAGCTCTTCCTGGTCGAAACCAAGAGCATGCCCCTTATCTCCGTTTTTTCCGATTTGGATAAAAAGCTTATCCTTTATTTTCTGGTCTGCTGCTTGATGAAAACTGACGACAGTCGAAAGATAGTTCAGAACAAAGATATACCGATCACTAAACTTACTACCATTGAGGGCCTCTTTTACCAACCCCTCTATCCTCTCGATGGTCTTTGCCCGGATGCCAGGAGGCGGATTAAGCGTCTTAGAAGACCTGAGAGCTTTCTGTATCGTTCTCTTCATTGTTCACACCTCCCCCTCTTTTTATTTTTAAGTCATCACCCCCTATTGTTTAAGAGCTATAGCTTAATTTATCATAGATTCCAAATTTGTCAAATGCAAAGGCGGCTCTTTTAAAAGCAAGAGCCGCCTCTCTTAGAACTAACGCACAACGTTTAGCACGGTGCGCTTTCCCAGCCGCAGTGGCGACAAACCTTGATACCTTCTTGGTGTATCAATTCATTCCCGCAATCAGGACACGGGTCGGTTACTTCTTTTACTACAACGATCTGTTCCTTTTCCTTATCCGAAGCCATAACAATCACCTCCTTTTTTATTAATATTTTACTTCTTAAGAACTATGATTTTTAGATACTACCAATTATACCTAAAAAGTCAAGTTGTGGCCTCAACCGGATTTGAACCGGTGTTTTAAGGATGAGAACCTTACGTCCTAGACCAGACTAGACGATGAGGCCAGAGAGTAGAAGGGCCGCTGCTCAAATAAGCAACGGCCCTTAACTATTCAGTGAATGAGCTTAGTGCCTGATTCCCTCCTTCCTTACTGTGATCGGGTTGCGGAAAAAGAGTTTGATTCCCCTGTTGCCGTTGCTGGTCCGGCGCACCCGTATCTGGGAGCGAGGATTAAAAGGACAGCTTCTCCACGACTTCCCGTTTGTTTTGGTAATCTTACTGAGAGGTAGTTCCTTCGGGCAAGTCTTTAAAGACGCACAGCCGGAATTCGTGCACCTTATTGTTGTTTCCAAGCCTGGTCTTCCTCCTACATAATATTTATTCTTTCAATCCTGACTGTCCTATTAAAATGCTTCTTTTACCTCGACGATTCGATGGACCTCACCTCCTTCTTCTTATTAATAACTCTACTATAGCACAAAACGGCCCTATTTCAACCCCCTCGTAATGGTTCAATACCTTTGCAACACCCTGTAGGGTAAAATGTATGTATATGGCATACACAACAAATCCGCATTTGCCGAGGTTAAGAGC
>MHMH01000006.1 GCA_001819335.1 Candidatus Nealsonbacteria bacterium RIFCSPLOWO2_01_FULL_43_32
CGAACGTTTACACCTCGCTTTAGAATTAAAAACTCCGCAACAGGTGTTGCGAAGCTATTGACTATAATTCACCCCCTTAAGGCTTCGGACACTTGCACCAGGTTTAAGCCTAAAGCCTCGCCGACAGCCGAAGCAGCCAGCGCGGCATAAACCTGCTCTTGGTCGGCCAGGTTTTCCAGCCAAACAGGCACAACATTACCCTGATAACTTATTTTAAAATTAGCGCCCACTGCGGTCGCTCTGATATCAGCTCTGGCGCCAAAACCAAAAGTCAGAACACGGGCCTGGCTTTTGTTTTTTAAGTCCCTGGCGACTTCATCATCGTCGGAATTCAAAACAAGATATGAACTCGCCGTCAAAGCTTGGACCAACAGAGACACTTCCGGAGCTTGAGTAATGTCGCCGTTCACCACTAAAACGGGCAAACGCGAATATTTGATAAAAAATTCAAAATCTTGGTCAATCATTAAAACTTCTTGACCCATTTTAAAATGAGCTTGCAAAACCTGATAAATCGCATCTTGGGTGATGCCCTGGGCCGCGCCTTTGACAATCACTATTTTGGGCCGTTTGAGAAAAAAAATAAGTTTATTCATTGGCCGAATTTTTGTTTACAAAAATGAAGGTAAAGATGAAAACGAAGTTTTCATCGCCGAAAATTGGGCAAAGATATTTTCTTCAAAAATATCTTTTTCAAATGTTTCAATTTTGAAACATTTAACTAAATTGAAAATTCATTGAACATGGTCGGGCGGTATTTGCTCATAATCAATAATATATTTGGCTAAGGTTTGGAACAGGGGCACGGCCGAATATTCGGCAGTTTTGGTAGCTGGGTTGTCCAGCTTGACCAGAATCAGGAACCTGGGATCAAAAGCCGGAGCAAACCCGATAAAGCTCTGCCAGGTCTTGTCGGAATAGCCTCTTTTATCCATGCCTAAAGCAGCAAAAGAAATCTGGGCGGTGCCGGTTTTGCCGGCAATATAGTAACCGGGGATAGCAGCTGCCTTGCCAAAGCCGTTCTCCACCACGCTGACGAGCATGGTCGTTAGTTTGGAAGCGGTTTGCGCAGAGATAACGTTGTCACTAATTTCCGGCTCGTTGGTGGTAAGCAAATAAGGTTTGACCAGCTTGCCGCCATTGGCAATAGCTGCAAAAGCCCGCACCAATTGCAGGGGCGTCATTTCAATGCCCTGACCAAAAGAAGCTGTAGCAAAATTTATTTCGCGTCCTTGTTTGAATTCAGTATTGAGAGGAGAAATTTCTCCGGCCAAATCAACACCGGTTTTTTCAAAAATGCCGAATTTCTCAACATAGTCCAGAAAACTTTTGTCGCCGACTTGGCGTTCGGCAAAAACCGCGCCGGTATTAATCGATTTTTCCAAAACATTGGTCATGGTCAATTCCCCGGGATAGGTTCTCCCCTCGTAATTGCAAACCCGGTAAGTGCTGATATTCAAACAGCCCTGGTCAAAATAAGTAGTCTGGGGGGTGATTTTGCCCTTATCCAGAGCAGCGGCCATGGTAATGGGTTTGAAAACAGAGCCTGGTTCAAAAATCTTTTGGATGGCATCATTTTGAAAAACCTGGAAATCTTTTTCCTGAAAATATTCGTTGGGGTTGAAATTGGGAAAATTAGCTAAAGCCAATATTTTCCCTGAAGCAGGCTCCATCACGATAATGTCTCCGCCCTCAATCTTTAAATCAGTTCTAGCCTGCTTGAGTAATTTTTCAGCCAGATATTGGATATGATAATCAACGGTCAAAGTAAGGTCCGAACCGGAAGAATCGGCCAGCCCTTCCCCCAAAGAAAATAAATAGCCCAAAGGCCCTTTCTCGCCCTGAAGAAGCTTCTCCTTACCCTGCAAAAGAGCGTTAAAATACTCTTCCAGGCCGTACTGGCCTTGACCCTGCTCGTTGACAAACCCTAAAAGATGCGAAGCAAAATCGCCATAGGGATAATAACGCACCCTTTCTTCGCTGAAATGCAAGCCAGTTAATTTTTTGGCTTGCAAAGAGTCAAGCTCTTCCTGACTGAGCCTTTTTTTAATCAATTCATAAAGGCTGTCTTTTCCAGCCTCGGCCATTAAAGACGCTTTGTCTAAATTGAGTACCTCGCTTAAAATCTGAACCGTCTCCGACCTTTCTTCAGCGGGAATTTCTTTGGGAGAAAGGTAGGCAGAAACAAAGACCTGGGTGGTGGCTACGGGCAAATCATGGTTTTGGAAAAAGATTTTTCCCCGGTCGCCTTGAGTACTGACTAAAGTCTTCTGCTGACCCTGGGCCAGAGCAGCGTATAAGTCATGGTTAATAATCTGCAAAACAACTAATTGACGAAGAATAATTGCGGCGCAGAAAAAAATTAAAGCTAAGATTAAATTGACCCGCCAATGTTGCATTTAAACATTATTATTTGGCCACGACTTGGGTGCCGGGTACGCGCAAATAATGCACCTTGCCTGCTTTTTCATAGCTTAAGGTGCTTAAAATTGTTTCCAAATCAGCCAAAGAATTAAGTCGGGGGAAAGCGCTTTCTAAAATTTTGCTCTCTTTCACCAGGTCAGCTATTCGCTTCTCGTAATTTGCAATCAAGAAACCGGCTTCGGTCGACCGGGCTACCTGGAAAACATAATAAGCCAAAAGAACGGCCATCAGCATCAAGGCGACAATCCATGAAAATTTTGGTAAAACTTTGGTCATTGTATTTTTTGAGCAGCTCTTAATGTGGCGCTGCGGGCCCTCGGGTTTATTCTAAGCTCTAATAGGCTTGGAGTAATCGGTTTTTTTGTTAAGATATGCCACGACCCTTGTTTTAAAAAATTCTTAACGATTCTATCTTCTAAAGAATGAAAGGAGATAGTCACGAGCCTCCCGCCGCTTCTTAAGATTTTCAGGGCTTGGGGCAGGGCCTTCTGTAAATTGTTTAATTCGTCGTTAACCGCTATTCTTAAGGCTTGGAAGGTTCTGGTGGCGGGATGAATGCGCTGCCTGCCCCGGACTGATTTTTTAATTATCTCTACTAATTGGAGAGTGTGTTTAATGGCTCTGGCTTTTCTCTCTTCAACAATACCTTCAGCAATCTGGGCGCTAAACTTTTCTTCGCCGTATTCTCTCAAGATTTTCTCGATATCAAACTTTGACCAGTAATTAAGTATTTTCTCTGCGCTCAATTGGTTCTTCAGACTGTATCTCATGTCCAGGGGCTCTTTTCTCTGAAAGGAGAATCCTCTGCCCGATTGTTCAAGATGCCAGGAAGAATAGCCCAGGTCAAAAAGAATTCCGCTGACTTGATCAAACCTATTCTCTCGAACGATCTCTTTCAGGTTAGCAAAGTTGTCGCAGACCAGAATCAAATTATGACTGGCTTTATTTTTTTTGACCAACTCAGTGCTCCAATCAATGCAAAGTATTTTTCCCCGAGGCGCAATCTTTTCAAGAATGGCCGAAGCATGTCCGCCCCCGCCGAAAGTGCAATCAATGAAATGCTCGTTGGGTTTGGGGTCAAGCTCCTGCAAAACTTCTTTTTGTAAAACCGGAATATGCATGTCAAATCAAATCAAATACCCATTTCTTTTAAACGTTCGGCAATGTCGCCGACCGAGCTTTCCGTTCTCTGTTTGTGCTCGGCCCATTTTTCTGAATCCCAGATTTCAATTTTAGTGGAAAGGCCGAGTAAGGTGACGTTTTTCTTTAAAACTGCGTAATTTTTCAAAGAGTCCGGGATGAGAATTCTGCCTAATTTATCAAGCTCAACGTCCGAGGCTTGAGAAAGCATCACCCGGGCAAAATTTCTCGCATCAGCTTGAGCGGTCGGCAGGTTGGCTAATTTCTGAGCCAGCTTTCCCCACTCGTCTAAAGTATAAATCACCAAACAATTTTCCAAGCCTTTGGTAATGACTGCTTTTTCGCCCAAGTCCTTTCTGAATTTGGCCGGGACGGCTAATCTTTTTTTAATATCAATGGTGTGTTGGTATTCGCCTATTAGCATGGAGTTATCCCCTAATTACTTACTTATCCCCATAATTATCCACAATTCGCCACTACAACTCCATTATCCCCCACCTAAAGGAGCTTGGTCAAGCTCCGCCAACTATGCCAAAACACCTAAAAAAAGCCCTTAAAGGGCTTATTTATCCACTTTTTATCCACAGTTAGATAAAAATGTTAGTATATATGTTAGCCGAATTCCATAAGAGCCAGCCAGCGGTGCCGGCGTCCTCGGCTGCTTGAATTTGAGCCTTAATTTTTTCCGCGTCGTAAAAAATACCTCTTTCCGTATCAGCTTTCAAATTAAAATCCTGCAGCCAGGGACGGATTTTAGCTGGCAAGCCGAATAAAGCAAAATAATCGTAAGCTTGCAGTACTGAACGGAAAATAACATTGTACGGATTGTTGGAAACTAAATGAGCGGTAGAAGTGGTGGTCTCGTCCTGATAAGGAAAGTACAAAGCCGGCAACTGGCGGGCGGAGTCGGCTGGAACCCTGAAGCCGCCGTAAAAATGGCTGGGATAAAGCATAAAAGAAAGATAATCGAAATATCGGCCGGCATCAACCAGCCGCTGGCCGATTTCATAACTTTGGAATTGGGTGGCGACATAGCCGAAAATGTCTACGGATAAAATAACCGAAGGCTTGTATTCCCTGAGACTTTGGGAAAGTTTGGCAAAAAAATCGCCGATCCACGCTATTTTCTCCTGGCCGGTGACTTCATCATAATCGTCCGGGTAGCGGATGTAATCAAACTGCAATTCGTCAAAGCCATAATCAACGGCCTTTTTCGAAAACTCAATGAGATAATTTCTCACCTCCTCGTTTTTGGGGTCCAGCCAATACTGGCTGGCGTTATCCTGCCAGAGCACCATAGTGCTCGTGGCTTGCCCTGAGTCTGTCGAAGTGGCGTCAGTGGTGGTGGTCAGATACCAATGCGGTTTTTCATTTGTTAAAGAAGCATCTCTAAAAACTACGATTCTGGCGATCACCCAAGCATCTTTTCGGTGCAACTCATTAATAAAGGTCTTTAACGAAAGAGACAAATTCGGCCCGTAAGCCTCTTTGATATCAATCACCACACTGTTCAATCCGGTCTCATCCAGCAGCTTAACAATATCTTGTCGGGTTTTAGAAGCAATCGGGGTTTGAGAATTGGCAATAAATTCATTAAGATAGACGCCTCTAACTTTACTTGATTTTTCCTTGGCTGTTTGTATTTCTTGGATAAACTTTTGGGTTTGAGCAATCACCTCCGCTGACTTTTCGAGCAGTTCTTGGACCGCAATATCTAATGGGGTGGTCGTGCTCTCCGCTAAAACTACTTCTTCATTTTTGATAACGGGCTGAGATGGTACATAGGCCGTAGTGGGCCGATACTTGTAAATAAAAATTCCTCCGGCAATTAAAGCCAGGAGGGTGGCAAATAACAAAATAATTAAAGTCGCTCTAACGGACATCTTAAGTTTATTTGATAACGAGAGTAAATTCCTGGGGATTGATTTCCACCTTGTCCCCTCTTTTCAGCGTGCCGGATAACAAGGCCGAAGCCAGCGCATTCTCCACTTTGTCTTGGATGGTTCTTTTGATTTGCCGGGCGCCGAAAGTCGGGTCAAAGCCCAACTCCACGAGCTTTTCTTTCAAGGCCAGGGTGACTTCCAGCTCAATCCCCTTTTCTTTAAGGTTTTTCTGCAAAGAACCCAGCATGAGCCCGACGATATCCAAAAGATTTTCCTGGGACAGCGGGCCGAAGACCACGACCGCGTCAAACCGGTTGATGAATTCCGGCCGGAAGATGGCTTGTTCAAAGACATAATCCAGAAGTTTCTGCTTGACTTGAGACCATGCGGTTTTTTCTTTCAGGGCCTGCAGAATGACCTGATAGCCGGCGTTGGAAGTGGCGATGATGATGGCACTCTTAAAGTCAACTTTTCGGCCCAAACCGTCGGTCAAGCGGCCCTCGTCCAACACCTGCAAAAACAAGTTCAGAACATTGGGATGGGCCTTTTCGATTTCGTCCAAAAGAATCAAAGAAAAAGGTTTTTCTACGATTTGAGTAGTCAATAAGCCTTCCTCGCCCGGAGAACCGATTAAACGAGCAATATCTTTGACATCCTGGAACTCCGACATATCCAATCGCACCATGCTGGCCTCGGAACCAAAGTAGATTTGAGCCAGGGCCTTGGAGGTTTCGGTCTTGCCCACGCCGGTCGGGCCCAAGAACAGAAACGTGCCCATGGGCCCTTTTCTGACATTCACTTCAGACCTGGCCCGCCTTAAAGCCGTGGAAACCTCTTTGACCGCTTCGGCTTGATTGATAATGCGCTGATGGATTAAGGCCTCCAGATTGAGCAGGATTTCTTTTTCTTTTTTCTCCATTTCGCCCACCGGCACGCCGGTTTTTTCAGTGATGATTTTAGCGATATGCTGGGGCAGCACCACCCTGTCCCTGGTTGATTTCTTGACATAAATGAGCACTTCATCCAATAAGTCAATGGCTTTTTTGGGAAAGGGCAAGGCAGGCATGTAGCGCTTGGTTAAAGACACGATTTCCCGCAAAGCCGGATAGCTGATGAACAGCTTGTATTTCTGCTCTAAAGCTAAAGTGAGGTTTTCCAAAATCCTCATGGTTTCTTGCTCGGAAATCTCCGGCACCTCGACTTTTTCAAAAAGACTCAAAACCGAAGGATTCTGCTCAATGTTTTTATGGAGTCCGGCGTAAGTCGTCACGGCCACAATCTGAAATTGAGGCAGATTTAAATAAGGAGCAATGGCGCCGGAAATATCCAGCTGGCCCGGACCCGGCTTCACGGCAATGAAATTATGGAAATCGTTGATGACCAAGATAACGTTGCCGGCTGAAATCGCCTCCTGGAAGATTTGGTCCAGCTTTACTTTTACAGCTTCTAAATCGCTTGTTTCAGCCAAAAGACTGGTTAAATCAAACTCCACCACTCGCTTATAATTGACATCGGGCAGACTCTGGCCCAAAACCGCTTTTCTGACCAGGCCCTGGATAATGCCTTTTCTACCAATACCAGGAGCCCCAACCAATAAAACGTTATTATACTCTTGCCTAGCTAAAACCCTTTCTACCTGTTCAATCACTTGGGCGTGGCCGATAATTTCAGGGAAACCTTGTTTCTTGGCAATTTCCGTCCAGTCAACGGAATATTTGTCCAAATGAATCGTGTAGCCGGCCGTCCATTCTTTGGCGAGAGTCCCTTTTTTCATTAGGTTCGGCCAGTCCCACCATCTCTTCCGCTCAGCCATTCTTTTTTTCAAAGATTCCAGCCACCAGGTTAAATTCTCGATGTCTTCTTTTTTCAAATTGGCCTCCATTAAGATTTTTTGGAAAACCGGATCGTAAATGGCCAACGCCGACAAAACATCGCCCACGACCACTTGCTCGTGCTCTCTTTTTTGAGCTATTTTCAGCGACTGCCAAATGGTGTCTTGATAATCTTGGGCGTAACCGACGCTGGACTTTTCCTTTTTCAGGTACTCTTTCAGCTGATTCTTCAACATGGATTTAATCTCTCTGATGTCTAAAAGGTCTCTTTGAAAAATAAATTCCAGGCCCGAGCTTTTATCAAGCAGGAAACAAAATAAGCAGGCGGAGTTGGTCAGGGGAGACTTGGGAGACTGGGCGAATTGGTCAGCGGCCGCCACGGCTCGGGCTGTTTCAAAATCCAAGAATTCCGCCAGATTCACGTCTAATTTCTCTAAAGCATCTTTGATGGTGGCTGACAGGGCTGGTCTTTTCAGTTTATGCTCAAAGAAAGCGTTCTCCAGCCAGAACAAAACCCTCAAAGTTAAAAAAATGATGCTAAGGCCCAGCAGGGCCGAATTGGCGCTATTAGATAAATTTTCTCCCAGAAAGCCATATAAAAATATTAAAAAAACAAAAATCAATAAGACGGAAAATAATTTTCCCAGAGGTTGGGCCAGGCTGAAAACCGGGCACCGTGCCCACTTCACCGCCTGAAATATTTTTGCTGATTTAAGGTTAAAAAAGAATTTTGAATCCATAATAAAACCCCCCCGCTAAAAGTAAGGGCAAAAAGAGCCAGGCTAAAAATACGACAACTCCCGCTGCAACCACCAAGATCTCCGTCAGTATCCCCAGAACAATGAAAACGCTCCTGAAAAACGCTCCCATGACCCTGGAAATGATGTTAAAAGTAAAAACCTCAAAATATCTCTTAAAAGCAAACCCCCGGCCGTAAGAGTAGCGGAACCGCCGCCAATGCGCAGGCCAGGTTTTCAGCAGCAAAGGCACTGACCAATAATTCAGATTGAACTTAAGGCAGTTGCGCCAACCGCCTAAAATGTCTTTGGGCGTATCAATAAACTGCCAGGCCAGATACTGAATCAAAATATTCTGCATAAGTGGGCACTACAGGATTCGGACCTGTGACCTCTTCGATGTGAACGAAGCGCGCTACCACTGCGCCAAGTGCCCCTGTTTTTTTATTTTATCACTTACCCATAAAAAAACAAACCTTCACCCCCGACGTATCGTCGGGGAGAAGATTTGTTCTGCAGTTATAAAAAATTAACCCTTAAGCTTGCGGTATAAATCTTTTAAAACGTCAGCCGCGATTTCTTTCCCGCCCAAACCGAAAGCCAGGCCCGCCGAAATAACGATGACCGCCACTAAGCCGGTAAACAATGTTTGGACTAAAACCGCCCCCACCCCTAGCTGAACCAGGATGATGGAGATGGCAAAAATCCAAATGGACCACTTGATGATTAAGCCGACGATGTGGCCGTAGCCTGCTTTGATTGACTCGACCGAGGCTCGGACCACTTTCTCCAGAATGTCAGCCAAGAGCACTGCTACTACGAAAATAAAGGCAGACACCACGACATTGGGCAGATAGCCAAGCACCTCTTTTAAGAGGCTGGCGAATTCTTTGAGACCCAACACTTCCACGGCCGCCATTAAAAAGACAATGGCTAAAACCCATTTGACAATGGCGCCGATAAAAGCCGAGGCGTCCACTTTGATGTTGGCCTTGGCTAGGGCTTCGTCCCAATTGCCCTTCTCAAATATCTGATTAAATCTTATTCTCTTGAGAATTTCGGCAATCAATCCGCCCACGCCCACCGAAATAAGCCAGCCGACGACAAAGATAATAATCGCTCCGACCAAAGCCGGGATAAGCGCCACAAACCCTTGCCAAAGATTCTGGAGGGCGTCCAGGGTGACTGTGTACCAATCTAAAATCATATAATTATAATGCGAATCTTACGAATAATTATCCGAATACTACGAATATTCGTATCATTCGGATACGAATTCGCATCATTCGGATTTTGTTATATTTTTTCGACCTTTTAGGCGATGAAGTTTACCTCCTTCGGAGTTTGCCTTCATCTTCACCTTCGCCCCGCTTTGCGGGGCTCGGTTAAAGATTAGTGTATTATACAGGAGTCAAGTCAAACAAAAAAGCCATAGGGCTGTGGATAACCCTGAACCAGGTCAAAGACCGGTTCAGGGCCCTAAACCGAGCTATGCTCTGGTTTAGGGGCTACTCACACTTGCTCTCAATATTAATTTTAGCGCTTTTTTACCTTTGTTTGTTTTAAAATAACCTTCTCTTCTTTTTGCATCCTCTTTGGAAATAAATGCTTCGTAAAAAATACAACGGAAGGGTAATCTCCTTTTTGTACTAATCGAA
This sequence comes from Candidatus Nealsonbacteria bacterium RIFCSPLOWO2_01_FULL_43_32, assembly GCA_001819335.1. GTDB lineage: Bacteria > Patescibacteriota > Minisyncoccia > Minisyncoccales > MHMH01 > MHMH01. The sequence continues at coordinate 9,675 of MHMH01000006.1, forward strand.
CCACCAAATTTATGTTGTTGTAACCGTCGTTTAAGGTCAGAAGTAAAACCAATGTATAAATTTTTATCTTTCAAACTCTGCAGAACATAAGTATAATACATTAGAAAATCTTAACAGATTTTACCTTTGACGGCAAATTCCAATTCCAGAAACAAAAAACCAGCTATAAAAGCTGATTTCTTGTCCTAAATAAATCTCGTATGACACTTGCTTAGGATATAGGCGGGAAGTAGCAAGGTCTGCGGCAAATAAAAACGGGGCTTCTATCCCCAAAATATACGAAAAATTTTCTTTTAAAAATGTGGAACGTACGAAATTATTTCCATAATTTCTACGTTCCTACAACGTAAAAATCTCTGATTTTGTACGTTGTGGACCGTGCCGGACTCGAACCGGCGATCTCCTCATTGCAAATGAGGTGTCCTACCACTGAACGAACGGCCCTATTTTGGAGATTCTTCTGGTTTAGGCGGTTCCGAAGTGGGAACCTCAACGGGAGTCGGAGTTTCAACAGGCGCCACAGCTTCAGCAACCGGAATTTCCTCTGGAGCTGCCGGCTTGCCCGCCGTAGCTTCAGCGGAGGCGGGAGCAGCGGCAGGAGCTACTTCTGTTTTTTTGGATTTCTTGTGAACTGCTATCTTTTTGCCTTCCAAAACGCCTTCTTTTAAAAGCATATTGTAAACCGTGGGAGAAGGCTGAACGCCTTTGGATAGCCAGTATTTGGCTCTTTCTTTGTTCAAGACTTTCTCTTTGGTCACCGGGTTGTAAAAACCGATCTGTTCCACAAAACGGCCACCCCGCGGTGGATTCGTTTTTTCAGTCACTACAATCTTGAAAGAAGGCTGATTTATTTTACCGATGCGAAATAATCTCATTACTAACATATCGTCTATGATACACCTTTCATTTTTTAATTTCAAGGGCTGCTCTAGCTGCTTTTTCCTGAGCTTCCTGCTTAGAGAAGCCGCTGCCTTGAGCCACCAGCGCCTCTTTCAGGAAAACTCCGACCACAAAGTGACGGGCGTGGTCGGGGCCTGATTCTTCCAGCACTTTATAAGTAGGCGTCACTCCGGACTCTTCCTGGGCTTGTTCCTGAAAAAGAGATTTGGCGTCTTTAAATGACTGCGTCTCAAGAATCTTGGGCAATTCTTTGAGCAGGTGTCTTTTAATGAACTGCTGGCAGACCAGGTAGCCTTGGTCCAGATACAAGCTGCCGACGAAAGACTCAAAAGTATTGGCTAAAATATACTGCCGAGCCTTGCCTAATTCTTTTTGCTCTCCCCTGCTTAACAAAAGAAAACTGTTGAAATCAAGACTTCCGGCCACTTGAGTGAGCATTTTGGCATTGACCAGAGCGGCTCGCCAATTAGTCAGCTCGCCTTCTGATTTTTTAGGATATTTCTGAAAAAGATACTCGGTCACCGCCAGCTCCAAAACAGCGTCTCCTAGAAACTCCAGCCTTTCATTGTGGTAAAGATGGAATTTGGGGTTCTCGTTCAGGTAAGAACGATGGATAAAGGCCTGGGTTAATAAGTCCTTGTTTTTAAATTTAACTTTGAGTTTTTTTTCTAATTTGGAAAAATCGTGCATAAAAATCAGCGAATAACTAATTCTTTGCGAATATACGAATTCGTAAATTCGTAACTTATTCGCGATTAGTTGATTTATCTATTTCTTTATAAACCGTGCCCAGAACCCCGTTGATGAATTTGCCGGAGCTTTCTCCGCCAAAGGTTTTGGCCAGTTCAATGGCTTCGTTAATGGCCACTTTGGGCGGCACCTCTTCCTTGTTCTCGTATAACAGTTCAAAAAGGCCCATTCTTAAAACATTCCGGTCCACAATGGTAATCTGATCAATGGGCCATTCGGGCGCGGCCTTCTCAATGATTTTGTCTACTTGAGGCAAATGTTTTTTAACGCCGTTGACCAGCTGCCAGACAAAATCAACCTTCTCCAGCCCCGGACCGTATTCTTTAATATTCTTTTCCACAATCTTATCCAAAGCATCTTCTTTTTTACCGGAAAAATCCCACTCGTAGAGGGATTGCATGGCGATGCTTCTTGAAAGGTGCCGTGATGCCATTATAATACTTACCTCCCGAGGGTGCTTATTTAAACACCCTCGGGAGGTGTTTAGGATTATTTCTGGGACATTCTCTCCCAGCTCAAACCTTCTTCCCGCCCCGCCCTGGCGGGGCGAGGCTCGCCCCCTTCGGGGGCGGCTTTGGCCTGCAGTTCTTTTTCCTTGTTTTTCCTCTCTTTTTTAGTCAGTTTTTTCAAGACATCAATCACCTCTTCGCCCTTGTAATAACCGCAGTTTTGACAGGCGGTATGCGGCAAAACAGGCTTTTGACACTTGGGGCACAAACCCAAAGCACGCTCTTTCAGAAAAAGGTGCATTCTTCTTTGGTTGCGGTGGGATTTGGTGTGGCGCTGTTTGGGTACGGTCATAATGATAGTCGAAGAGATAAATCTCTTCTTCATCTTCGCTTCTGTTTAAACAGAAGCTCGATAATGGAAACTATTTCTATGTATAGCACACCGCCCGTATTTGTTCAACCTCGCCCGGTGAAGTTTTGTCGGATAACCCTTGTGCTGAGCAAAACCGTATTGAGGGTATTGCTGGTGATACTTGAGCATGAGCCTGTCTCTCGTCACTTTAGCTAAAATTGAGGCCGCAGCGCAGGAAAAAACCTTTTCGTCGGCTTTAATAATCAGTTTGTAGTTTATAGTTTTTAGTTGATAGTTTTTGACGTTATTGCCATCGATTATCAGAAAATCTGGCTTTATTTTTAAATTATTGACTGCCTTTTCCATTGCTAATTCTGCCGCATTTTTGATATTGATTCTATCAATGATTTTTTCAGAAACAATCCCTATCCCCCACCAAACTCTGGGATGGGTAGTGAATATCTTATAAAATGCCTCTCGCCGTTTTGCCGACAATTGTTTTGAATCTCTTAGTTTTAAATCCGAAATTCGAAATTCGAAATCCGAAACGGGTTTAGAATTTAGAAAATTAGGTTTTTGAATTTGTTTCGAATTTCGTGCTTCGTGCTTCGGATTTATTATTACGACTCCTGCCACTATCGGTCCGGCCAAAGGACCCCTACCCGCTTCGTCCAACCCAGCCACTCTTTTAAATCCTTTTTTCCATAATTTTTTTTCTTCCACAAAATTCGGGTACATTATAGAATTATATCATTTTTTAAAATAAAAAAGCTCTGGCTTTCTTTTTTGCCGAGCCTGGGATAGAATGATATAATCCTTCAAGAAAGGTTTTTATTATGCCAAACTTCACTCATCTGCACGTCCATTCTCACTACAGTTTACTCGACGGCCTGCCGAAAATCGACGAACTTTTAGATTACACCAAAAAACTGGGCATGGATTCAATCGCCCTGACTGACCATGGCGTGCTTTACGGCGCGGTGGAATTTTTCAAAAAAGCCAAAGAGCTTGGCATCAAACCGATTATTGGCGCTGAAGTTTATCTGGCGCTGGAAAGTATGCACCAGGAAAGGCCGGGCATTGACGACAAAAGATATCACCTGATTCTTTTAATTAAAGACGAGCAAGGGTATAAAAACCTGGTGAAACTCGTGACCAGAGCCCATCTTGAGGGCTTTTATTATCGGCCCAGGATTGACGAAGCATTATTGGAAAAACATGCTCAAGGCCTCATCGGCTTGTCCGCCTGTCTGCAAGGAAAGATTCCCCAGCTTATCTTGGCTAAAAAAACCAAAGAGGCTGAAGAAACGGCTTTAAAATACCAGGCGATTTTCGGTCCGGATAATTTCTATCTGGAATTGCAGGACCATCCCCATATCCCCTCTCAAAAAAAAATCAATGACGGTTTGATAGCGCTTTCAAAAAAACTGAAAATCCCCTTGGTCGCGACCAATGACAGCCATTATTTGAAACCAGAGGACGCCGAAGCTCAAGACGTTTTAATGCTCATCAACACCGGCGCCGACCCCAAAGACCCGGAAAGATTAAGCATGAAAATGGATGATTTCTCTTTGAAAACGCCGGAAGCAATGCAAGAGGCCTTTAAAGATATCCCCGAAGCCATTGAAAACACCCAAAAAATTAAAGACCAATGCAATTTCCAGTTTGAATTGGGTAAAACTCATTTGCCCTATTTTGAAGTGCCCAACGGTCAAGCTCCCGACGAGTACTTGAAAGACCTTTGCTTTCAAAGACTGAAAAACCGCTACGCAAAACCCCAGAAAGAAGTGTTAGAGCGGCTGGAATACGAGCTCTCGGTCATTAAGCAGACCGGTTTTGCTTCCTATTTCCTGATTGTCCAGGATTTCGTCAATTGGGCCAAGGAGAACCGCATTGTCGTGGGACCGGGCCGGGGCTCGGCCGCCGGCTCTTTGGTTTCCTATGTCTTAAACATCACCAATGTCGACCCTTTGAAATATAATCTTTTATTTGAAAGGTTTTTGACTCCGGGCCGGTCGGCCGGACTGCCTGATATTGACCTTGATTTCACGGACCGGAGAAGAGACGAAGTGATTGAATACGTGGCTCAAAAATACGGCCGGGACAGGGTGGCGCAAATCATTACTTTCGGCACCATGGCGGCCAAGGCCGTGGTCAGGGACGTGGGCCGGGCTTTGGGCTATGCGTACAACTTCTGCGACCGCCTGGCCAAAATCATTCCTTTGGGCTTCACCCTGGACGAAACAATGAAAAAGATTGGCGAATTCCGCCAAATTTATGAAACAGACGAACAGGCCAGAAAACTGATTGATTTGGCCAAAAAATTGGAAGGCGTGGCCCGTCACGCTTCCACCCATGCCTGCGGCGTGGTGATTGCCAAAGAACCGCTGGAAAACACCGTGCCTTTACAGCATCCGACCCAGGACGAACAAAATATCGTCACCCAATACGAAATGCACGCTATTGAGGATTTGGGTCTTTTAAAAATGGACTTTCTCGGTTTGAAAAACCTGACCATTATTGAAGACACCCTGGTGCGGATTTACGCGATTCACAACGAAAAAATAGATATCCAGAATCTGCCGCAAGACGATAAGCAGACCTACAAACTCCTGCAAGACGCCAACACCACCTCTGTTTTCCAGCTGGAAAGCGACGGCATGAAAAGATATTTGAAGCTGTTAAAGCCGACCGAGTTTGAAGATATTATTGCCATGGTGGCTCTCTATCGCCCAGGGCCCATGAAGCTGATCCCTGATTATATTGCCGGCAAACACAAAAAGAAGCGGGTGGAATATCTGCACCCGAAACTGGAACCGATTTTAAAAAATACCTACGCCATACCGGTTTATCAAGAGCAAATCATGGAAATCGCCAAAGTCATCGCTGGCTTCACCCTGGCCGAAGCCGATGTTTTAAGAAAGGCCATCGGCAAAAAAATCAAAAAACTGCTCATGGAACAAAAAGATAAATTTATTGAAGGGGCGGTGAAAAACGACATCAACCGCAGTATCGCTCAAGAAATCTGGTCTTGGATTGAACCCTCGGCCCGCTACTCTTTCAACCGCTCGCATGCGGCCGCTTACGCCACTATTGCTTACCAGACCGCTTATTTGAAGGCTCATTATCCGGCCGAATTCATGTCAGCCGCTTTAACTTCGGAAAAAGCGGACGTGGAAAGAATTGCGGTTTTGATTGAAGAGTGCAAAAAAATGGGCCTGGAAGTGCTGGCGCCCGATATTAATGAAAGTTTCATGAATTTCAGTGTGGTGCCGAAAAAAAATCAAATCAGGTTTGGGTTACTGGCCATCAAGAACGTGGGCACCAACGTGGTGGAAGCCATTATCAAGGAAAGGAAAGCCAACGGCCCCTATATATCAATCCAAGACTTTGTTTCCAGAACCAATACTAAAGACCTCAATAAAAAATCTTTGGAAAGCCTTATCAAGTCGGGCGCCTTTGACAAATTGGAGGAAAGAAACAAGCTGCTGAACAATTTAGAAAAACTCTTGGAGCATTCAAGAGAAACTCAGAAAAATAAAAATAACGGGCAAAAAGACCTGTTTGACAATACCACGTTTAAGGCTACTCTGGCCTTGGCCAGCACTGCGCCGGCCTTGGAATCAGAAAAATTGAAATGGGAGAAAGAGCTGCTGGGGCTTTACATTACCAGCCACCCCTTAAAGCACTTTGAGAAAATCATGGGTCAAAAGACATTGCCCATCACGAAAATTTCCCGAGAGCTTACAGGTAAATTGGTAAAAATCTGCGGGGTGATTTCCACCATCAAGAAAATCATCACCAAAACCGGCCGGCCCATGCTTTTTATGGGCCTGGAAGACCAGCACGATAAAATTGAGGTAGTGGTTTTCCCCTCCATTATGGAAAGGAGCCCCGGCTTATTCCAGGAAAACAAAATCGTGCTGATTTCCGGCAGGGTTGATATGAGAGACGGCACCCCCAAAATCATCTGCAACGAAGTCGAAGAAATAGTCGAAGAGGGATAAATCCTTCTTCTCCACCTTCGTCCACGCAAGCGAAGCGAAGAGTAAAGAAGAAATTTATTTCTTCGCATCGCTTCGCGGGACTCGGTGATTGAAGAAATTATCGAAAAATAAAACAGCCCCGCTAAATCGGGCCTGTTGAATAATTACGAAGTAATTATGGGAGTCCGACTCCCATATTTTTTAATAACTGCTGGACAGATTTAATATTTTTACTATAGTATTTTAACCAATTCATAAAAAATTCTCGATATTTTTCTGGAGTTTCAAAGAATCTAGATATAAAATTATTATCTATTAGTGAGGGAAAATTCTTGATACCAAGCCAATCTAAATGGCTTGACCATCGGTACTTATTTTCTAAAAAATCCATAGCTCTCACAATCTCTGAATTATTCAGACCTGTTTTTTTCCAATCGGGCTTCCAAAGATCTAAAGGATTAGCGTGAATATAACAAATCAATTGAAGAGCTTGAGTATCATTAACAACGCGAACTTTTTTATATTTCCCCTGGAACAATACTCCGCTTCTTTTATATTTATTATTGAAAAAATTAGTAAAGCCTACTCCGAACTTTTTGTGATATTTTGATAAGCCATTATCTCTAATCGGGCATAGAAAAAAATGGTAATGGTTTGGCATTAGATTCCAGCATATTAAGTTTACTAGTTTCTGGCGTTGTTTTTCCAGAAGAAAAGAAGGCGGAGATTTATCAAACCGATAAGCAATATTAACGACATCATCAACGTCATTGAACTCATACGCGTCATGAACAGCTCGAAGATAATCCGTATCTTCTAAAAATATCTTTCTTTTTTCTGTTCCTCGGTTATAAGTATGATAAAATTCTAGCATTATTTTATTATACTAAATCATTAGAATTATGGAAGTCCGACTCCCATAATTACTCCGAAGGAGGTAAGGCATCTCCCCTTATTCCCTCCCAAACGATTTTGTGCTAAGATAAAAATATGAAAATTGAGACCATCAGGCACTCCCTATCGCATTTGATGGCTTACGCCGTTCAGGAATTGTCCCCCAGCGCCAAGTTTGGCATAGGGCCGGCCATTGAAAACGGCTTTTATTATGATTTTCAGTTTGAAAAGCTCCTGGCTAACGAAGACCTGCCCAAAATTGAGGCTAGAATGAGAGAACTTATTAAACAGAACCTGGCTTTCAAGAAAAAAACCATTTCTAAAGTTGCAGCTAAAAAACTATTCAAGGGACAGCCATATAAGCTTGAATTGATTAAGGATTTGCCGGGCAGAACCGTGACGGTTTATGAAACCGGCTCGTTCTTTGACCTTTGCGCAGGACCTCACGTCAAATCAACCCAAGAAATAACTCTGGATGGCTTTAAGCTGGCTAAAGTGGCGGGAGCTTATTGGAAAGGTTCGGAAAAAAACCAGATGCTCACCCGCATTTATGGATTCGCTTTCGAAACTAAAAAAGAGCTCGACGATTATCTGGCCATGCAGGCGGAAGCCGAAAAAAGAGACCACCGCATCTTGGGCCAGAAGCTCGGGCTGTTCATTTTCTCCGACCTGGTAGGCAAGGGCCTGCCCTTATTTACCGAAAAGGGTTCCATTATCAGAAGAGAGCTGGAGAGATTCGTGATTAATGAAGAAATCAAAAGAGGGTACATGCACGTTTACACCCCTGAGCTGGCCAAGGTGGCATTGTACAAAACCTCGGGGCATTATCCCTACTATAAAGAGTCCATGTACCCGGTCATGAAGATTGACGAAGAAGAATTTATTTTAAGACCCATGACGTGCCCCCACCACTTCCAGCTTTATGCCAGCCAGCCCAGAAGCTATAAAGAATTGCCTTTCAGGGTGGCGGAACTGGCCAAACAATTCAGATACGAAAAATCGGGCGAATTAACCGGCCTCATCAGGGTCAGGGTTTTTTGCTTGGCCGATGCACATATTATTTGCCAAAAAGACGCAGCGCTCAACGAAATCAAGGAAGTGTTTGACCTGATTGAATATGTAGCCCAGAGATTGGGGCTGAAAGTCGGGGTTGACTACCGGTACAGGCTCTCTCTGGGCGACAGAAAAGACGGCAAAAAATATTATAAAGACGACGCAGCTTGGGCATCCGCCGAAAATATTTTAAGAAAGGTGCTGGTTGAGAGAAAATCTCCTTTTTTTGAAGCTAAGAACGAGGCGGCTTTCTACGGTCCGAAAATCGACGTCCAGATGAAAAACTTTAGCGGCAAGGAAGAGACTGCTTTCACCATCCAATACGATTTTGTCATGCCCAAACGCTTCAAGCTTACCTATGTGGATAAAGACGGTCAGGAAAAAGAACCGGTGGTCATCCACCGCTCGTCCATCGGCGCCATTGAAAGGACCATAGCTTTCCTTTTAGAGCATTACGCCGGCGCACTGCCTTTCTGGCTTTCGCCCGTCCAAGTCTGCGTTATTCCCATCGCCGACCGGCATCTGCCTTACGCTCAAAAGATCAAAAATGAACTGGAAGGCTTCCGGGTGGAAATCAGCCAAGAAAATGAAACTCTTGCCAAAAGAATCAGGGAGGCTGAAATGCAAAAAATTCCGTACATCTTGGTAGTCGGCGACAAAGAGATAGCGCACAACGCGGTCGGCGTAAGAGTCAGGGGCAAAGGCGATGTCGGCACCATGACTTTAGATGAATTTATTAAAAAATATGCAAGAACCTAACCCATTAACTCAAAAACTTATTTCAGAATACCGAGATTGGTACGAAACCCTCCAGCCCAAAGAAGGTGAGGCCAAAATTAAGGTTGACGAGGTGGTCAGCAAAGTCGCTTCTTTTTATGAAAAGGTCAGGGGTGTAATTGATTGGCGGGAAGAACATCTCTTAAGGAAAACGGCCGTTGAGAGAACCTTGAAAAGAAGATTATTCTTAAAGAAAAGCGGTGAAGAGATTGCCGAACCACTCGTCCAGGAATTGATTCGGGGCGGGCACTTCCCCAACGATGCCATTCCCGAAAAGAAAATTGCGGAGATTCAGAAAGTGATTAATAAGTATATTTTTATCATTGAAAATGCGCCAATAAAAATCCAGCTCAACGACTGGCTTTTGGGCATTGCCGCCTGCGAAGTCGAAGAAACCTTGGCTCCGCCCCTGAAAGAGAAAGCTTTGATGGATTATATGAGAGAACTGATGGCAACCAGCATTGAAGTTAAAGAAAAAATCTCAGAAGAAGAAGAAAATGTTCAAATTGATATCGCTATCCAGCAAGCTCTTTTCAAACTTGATGCCCCGGTCATCAGCTATCATCTTTTAGAAAAATGGTTTCCTCAATGGCCCGATCTGCCTCAAGAAAAGTTAAGCGAGATTACTCAAAATATTCGTGCTCTTTATAATAAAATCGAAAATGCATTAAAGCATCCCCTGGCCGAAAAATTTTATAACATCTGTGAAAGATACGATACGCCTTATCTTATTCTGGGCGATATCATTACCCAAGGTCCTCCCCGAACGTTATTGGATGATTTCAAAAACCCTGAAACCTTAGAAGGTAAAGTCAGGGAAGCTTACAATGGAAGATTAAAAAAAGTCAAGGCGAGAATGGGCCGGGCGGCTTTCTACAGCACTCTTTCCATTTTCATCACTAAAATGCTGGTAGCTTTTGCGATAGAAATACCCTTTGATAAATATATCACTCACGAATTCAGTTATTTTACTTCGGGTCTTAATATCCTCATCCCTCCTCTTTTAATGTTTTTTCTGGTTTTAAGCATTCGGCCGCCGTCAAAAAACAACGCTGAATTGGTCGTGATGGAGGTAATGAAGATAGTCTATCAAAAGGAGAGAAAGGGTATTTATGAAATTAAATTAGCTTCTCCTCGGGGCTTTATCCTCAACGCCATCATTGTGCTGATTTATCTTTTGAGCTTTGTTGGCTCTTTCGGTTTAATTATCTGGGGCTTGAAAAAATTAAACTTCAGCTTGCTTTCCATTATCATCTTTCTGGTATTCTCTTCTTTAATCTCATTTGCCGGCGTGAAGATACGCCAACGGGCCAAAGAATTAGTCGTGGAAAAAGAGAAGGAAGGTTTCTTGCGCACCTTTTTCGACCTTTTCTCTTTGCCGATTATTCAAGTGGGCAAATGGCTTTCCAACCAATGGACAAAGTATAATGCCGTAGCGGTCCTCTTCAACTCGCTCCTGGATATGCCCTTTCAGGTATTCATGGAATTTCTAGAACAGTGGAGATTATTCTTAAAAGAAAAAAAAGAAAAAATACATTAATTAATAAAGGTCGAACAATCAGATATCAACCATTGACAAAATTTATCATGAAAATATTAAAATCGATCATCTTGAGTATTTGTTTATTGTTTGCTTTCGGCATTGTTTCAGCCGAAGAAACAAGCAACGGCGCTCAAGCCGTCGCGCTTGACGAGAACGTCACGGCTCAAGACCTGGGCGTTCAGGAGCCCACTGTTTTACCCGACAGCCCCTTCTACTTCTTTAAAAACTTGGGCAGGGAGATCCAAAGCGCCCTAACCTTTAACCCAATCAGAAAAGCCGAATTGAGAGAAAAATTTGCCAACGAAAAACTAATCGAGCTGAAGAAAGTAAGCGAGAAGACCAGAAACCCTCAAGCGGTTGAAAAAGCAACCGAGAATTACCAAAAAGAACTTGCCAGAGCAAAGGATGCCGCAGAAAAAATAAAAGACACGACTGAACAAAACCCCGAAGTAGGCACGTTCCTGGACAAGTTTATCCAACAATCAACCCTTCACGAACGAATTCTGGAAAAATTGGAAACTCAAGTGAGCACCACCACCCTGGCTAAAATACAGGAAGTAAGAGCGCAGCATCTTGAAAAATTCGGGGAAGTTATGAACCGCTTAGAAACCAATAAGGAAGAACTGCAGGAAAGACTGGAAAACAATTTAGAAAAAGTGCAGGGAAGTGAATTCAAGGATTTCAAAAACCTGGAAATGCTTAAAGCTCTGGAAGGAAAAGTGCCTGAAGCCGCCAAAGAAGCCATCCAGCAAGCCCAGGAAAACGCTTTAAAAAGATTAAAGGGTGACTTAGAAAGTATGTCTTCCGAAAACCAAACGAAATTCCAGGATTATATTGAACAAATCAACGGAAAGAAAGAAAGACAGTTGGAGATTTTGGATAGTTTAAAAACCGAACTGCAAAGCAATGCGCCGGCGATCCAAAAGCTTCTCCAGACAAGGGAAAAAATGATTGAACAGGTGAAAGACGAGGCCGAAACCGAAGCTTGCCCGCAGATAGCCAAGCCCGCCTCAACCTTCTGCCCGAACGGCCGAATCATTATTAAAAAAGATGAAAAGGGTTGCATTGCCGCTTTCAATTGCGTTATACCAGCTGAAACCAATGTCACCCCAGGAGGTACGCAAGCCTGCGTGGCTTTATGGGACCCGGTCTGCGGTCAGGACGGCAAAACCTACAGCAACGCCTGCTTCGCCAAACTTGCCGGCACAGCTATAGCTCACGACGATGCGTGCAAGTCCCTGGAAACCGGCAACTCTCCTCAAATCAGGGAACAGATCAAAAGCTTGGTGCCGAAATTAACGCCCTAAGAAAGAAATGACGAACGGAAAACGGCTTGAAAAAGCCGTTTTCCTATTGTAAAATAAGAAATTATGAGATACCACCTCATCACCTACGGCTGCCAAATGAATCAAGCAGATTCAGAAAAGATAGCAGCGAGCCTGGAAAAGAAAGGATATAAAAAAGCCCGCCTAGGGCGGGCTGATTTGATTGTGGTTAATATGTGCTCGGTCAGACAGTCAGCCGCTGATAGAGTTTTTGGTTTAAACCAAAAACTCTCCAAGCTCAAATCTCAAAATTCAAATCTCAAAATTATCTTAACGGGTTGTGTCTTAAAAAAAGATAGAGAAAAGTTTAGGAAATTTTTTGATGAAATAAAAAAGATGCCACAGCGTAATTGTCCTTCGGCCTTGATTCCTATTTCCCACGGCTGCAATAACTTCTGTACTTATTGCGTCGTGCCTTTGGCTAGAGGAAAATTAGTCTGCTTGAGCCACCAAATAGTCTTAAAAGAAGTTAAAAAAGCGGCCGAAGCCGGCTTCAAAGAGATTTGGCTTTTAGGCCAGAACGTCAACGACTATCAATCCCCGGCTGACGCTTCCATTAACTTTGCCAAACTTTTAAAAATGGCCAATGATATTCCCGGGGATTTTTCCATCCGCTTTATGTCTCCCCATCCCAGAAACTTCACCGATGAATTGATTAGCGTCATGGCTGAATCTGAAAAAGTGGCTAAATATCTTAATCTGCCGGTCCAATCTGGAGACAGCAGGATTTTGAAGAAGATGCGACGCCCCTACACCATGAAACAGTACAAAGATTTAGTCGGAAAAATCAGAAAGAAAATCCCCAATATCAACCTCTCAACCGATGTCATCGTCGGCTTCCCCGGAGAAACCAGAAACCAGTTTAAAAACACGACTAAACTATTTAAAGAGATAAAGTTTGATATCGCTTACGTCGCCAAGTACTCTCCCCGGCCCGGCACCGCCGCCTTCAGGCTGAAAGATAACGTCGCTCCTGATGAAAAGAAAAGAAGGGAGAAAATTTTAAGAAAACTTACCAAACATCCCTCTTAAAAAACGTTCGAAACGTTCGAACAAACTTATGTTCTGCCATAATTTGTGCGATCGCATAAAATCTGTCATAATGCAGAAATGGAAAATAATACCTTAGGGCAAAAAGTTTTGCTTATTTTATATGCAGGGGTCGCCCTGGGCTTTACTTATAGTCCATCGCGACAACGTAAAATTCTAACAGCCGCAGAAAAAGAATGGCGAAAAATTAATAAAGAAAATCTGAAAAAGAGATTAGAAATCTTTATAGATCAAAACTAATCGAGGTCAAAGAAAACCTCGACGGCACTCTGACTTACACACTAAGCGACAAGGGTAAGATTAGAGCTCTTACCTATCGTTTCCAAGAAATGAAAATAAAAGAAAATCTCTGGGATGGCAAATGGCGGACGGTTATTTTTGATATCCCCGAAAAACTTAAAAGTGCCAGAAATGCCTTACGAGACAAATTAAAAGAGGTGGGATTTCACGAACTTCAAAAAAGCGTCTTTGTCTTTCCCTACGAATGTAAAGACGAAATTGATTTTATTATTGAGTTTTTTAATCTTAGACAATATGTACGATACGGAATTTTTGATTTTATTGACAACGACCTTCATTTAAGAAAAACTTTTAATCTAACTTTAAATAAGATGTGACAAGGTTCGTGCGATCGCATCATTTTGGGCATATTTATATGAAAAAATACGGACCGAAATTAGTTGTGATTTTGGGGCCGACGGCCTCGGGTAAATCGGCACTGGCCGTTAAAATCGCCAAAAGATTCAACGGCGAGGTGATTTCGGCTGATTCCAGACAGGTTTATCAGGGCATGGACATTGGCACGGGCAAAATCACCCAGAAAGAAATGCAAGGCATTCCCCATCATCTTTTGGACGTGGTTTCGGCCAAAAGAATCTTTACGGTTACTCAATATCGGGCATTAGCCTTAAAAGCCATCGAGAGAATCATGAAAAAGGGTAAAATACCGATTTTATGCGGCGGCACTGGGTTTTACATCCAGACAGTGGTTGAGGGCATTATTATCCCTAGGGTTAAACCCGATTGGCGGCTAAGAGGAAAACTCCAAAAAAAAACAGTGGAAGAGCTTTACCAAATGCTCCAAAAATTAGATCCGAGACGGGCGGGAAACATTGATAAAAATAATCCAAGACGGCTCATTAGAGCAATCGAGATAGTGACAAAGACGAAAAATCCTGTCCCCCGCCTTCGCCGAGGCTACGGCGGGCAAGCCTATCCTGTTTTGATGATCGGTATTAAAAAAGAAAAAGAAGAACTTAAAAAATTAATAGCAACGCGGCTTCTAAAAAGATTAAAAGGGGGAATGGTTGAGGAGGCAAAGAAACTCCATCGCCATGGGATTTCCTGGAAAAGAATGGAAGAATTCGGTTTGGAATATCGTTATCTCGCCCGCTATCTCCAGGGTAAATTAACTTATGAAAAAATAGAGAAAACCCTCCAAAAAGAAAGCGAACATTACGCCAAGCGCCAGATGACCTGGTTCAAGCGCGACGAGAGAATCCGCTGGATAAATAACCAAAAAGAGGCGGAAAAATTGGCGAAAGGATTCTTAAAAAATAATGAAGGGAGAGATTAATAGGTCTCTCCCTTCTTTTTTGGATTTGCCAAAGGTCCTCTAGTTGAGTGATATGTCAGTGTTGACGCCGGCAACCACCAATAAGCCCTTTGTCCCCTGGTCTTGAAGCAAAAGAAACTGAATCCATTTCTCTTTTACTTCCTCTTGCTCTTGAATCGAGCGCTTTTTCTTTCGGAAGGGTACTACCTTCACCTTGTCCTCCTTTCGATATATATTATTTGCTCAAATTATAGCACTCCTGATTATTTTTGTCAATATGGCAGGGTCAGCCTTGCCTCTGGTTTGGGCCATAGCCTGGCCGATGAGAAACTGGAGAGCGTTTTGTTTGCCGTTTTTATAGTCTTCAATTGCTTTGGGATTTTTAGCAATGACTTCCTGAACCGCCTGCTCGATTTCTTTCTCATTAGTGATTTGAGCCAAGCCCTTTTCCCGGATGATATGGCTAGGATCAGCTCCGCTTTTCAACATCTCTTCCAGCACCACCTTGGCGATTTTTGAAGAGATATCCCCTCTTTCAATCAAGCCAATGAAGTCGGCAAAATTATCCGGAGAAATTAAAAAGTTTTTATCCTTGATTGAGCTCCCCTTCAAGAGGCCCTGCAAATCGCTGATCAAATAATTGGCGGCCAGTTTAACCAGCCTTAAAAGCTTCTCGGGCGCCAGACGGGCTGGAAACTCGCTGATGATTTTTTCAAAGTATTCGCCCAGGTCTTTATGATAAATAAGAATCTCGACATTGTTTTCTTCGATGCCGTATTCCCTGCGCAGTCGGGCTCTTCTTTTCTGCGGGAGTTCGGGCATTTCAGCTCTGATCCCGTCGACTAAAATTTTGGCGAGGTGGAGCGGAGGCAGATCGGGCTCTGGAAAATAGCGGTAATCGTGCGCCTCTTCCTTTGCCCGCTGGGAAAAGGTTATCTCTTTGACGTCGTGCCAGCCCCGGGTCTCTTGGATGACTTTTTTGCCGGCCCTGAGCAGTTTCTCCTGGCGCTCAATTTCAAAATTAACTCCCCTTTCCACCGAGCGAAAAGAATTCAGATTTTTAATCTCTACTTTAGTGCCTAATTTAGAACCCGAGGATAAAGAAATATTCACCTCAACCCTCATCTGCCCTTTTTCCATGTCAGCGTCGGACACGTCCAAATAGTGCATAATCAGATGCAGTTCTTGGGCAAAAGCCCTGGCTTCTTGGGCCGAGGCAAGATCCGGCTCGGTGACTAATTCCATTAAAGGAATGCCGGCCCGGTTGAAATCAACCAAAGAATAATCAGCGCCTTCGGGGTGGATGAGCTTGCCCGTGTCTTCCTCCAGGTGGATTTCCCTGATGCGTACCTTCTTGCCCCCTATCTCCAGATAGCCGTTCTTGCATAGCGGCCGGTAAAGCTGGCTAATCTGATAGCCTTTGGGCAGATCGGGATAAAAATAGTTTTTCCGGTCAAACTGAGAATGCTTTGAAATCTGGCAATTGAGAGCCAGCCCTGTTTTAATGACTTTTCTTAAAGCCTCCTCGTTAATGACCGGCAAGGTACCGGGCTGGGCCGTGCAAACAGGGCAGATGTTGACGTTGGGCTGTTTTTCATCTGGATCATTCAAACAAGAACAAAACATTTTGCTCTTGGTTTTCAATTCCACGTGGATTTCCAGGCCAATGGCTGGCTGATAGCTCATTTATTTGCTTCGTTAATGATTTCCACGCCCGAGCTGGTGCCGATGATATCAGCTCCGGCTTCAACCATCATCTCCAAATCAGCCAGGGTTCTCACCCCGCCCGCAGCCTTCACCAATAAGCCGGGCGCTGACTCTTTCATAATTCTCAAGTGCTTGGCCTTCTCTGGCAGTTCTGAATGGTCCAAGGGGTCGTTAAGCGTGGCTGTTTTAACGCAAATGGCGCCCGCCTCCTTAACCATCTGGGAAGCTTTTTTGATTTCTTCGTCGGTCAGATAGCCAGAGCCGATAATCACCTTAGTGGGGGCAACCTGGCAGACGGCTTTCAAATCCTCTAAAACATCGTCGTACCGACCGTTCTTAAAAGCATCAATTTGCATTACCACGTCAATCTCATCCGTGCCGTCTGCTTTAGCCTTTTGAGCCATTTTAATCCTTTCTTTGGTGGTGCTGGTACCGGTGGGTTCGTCTACTAATGTAATCACCTTAATACCGGTGCCTTTGAGGCATTCTTTGACTAATTTGGTGTGCTCTGGCAAAACGCAAAGACCCCTGAAGCCGTATTTCTTGGTTTCTTCGCAAACCTCTTCCATTTTTGGGTCGCTCGCGCCTTTTTTCAAAAATGTCTGATCAATAATTTTGGCAATATCCATATTATTCAATTTTAACAGGTTTACCTCAAAAGAAAAGAGGCCTCTTTTTAAGAAGCCTCTTTTGATTTATTATAGCGGGCGGTGCGCCGCCCGATATTATTGAGCATTCTGCTCACTATAATGAATCGCTGTTTTCGCCGCCGTGGTCTTGAATGTATTTTGAGTTATTCTTCAGGGCAAACTCTGCTTTCATCAGCTCTGAGCCCAGGTAAGCAGCATGGGGAATCTGGGAAACGTAGAAAATCAGCTGGTCTAAAAGTTCTTGAGCACCCTTTCCTTGCCACTTTAGATTAACCGGGTCAGCGGTGCTGTAAACTTTAATGAATCCGCCAGACACCTCAATCACAAAATTTCCTCTCGGATCCCAGGCACACTGAAGCTTGGGGTTATCTTTTAGAATCTTCTTGGCTTCCTCCCAGTTTCTTTCATAAATATGGGCTGAGGAGGAAATCGTAACGATGGAACCCCGGCTCAATTTTAATCCGGGATTTTTTCGGTTCACTTCTTCGATGATTAAATCCTGCAGGCCTAAAATTCCAAAAGCATTTTCCGGCCAGGCCAGGAACATATCGTTGGAACGGATATAGACGGTCAGGAAAAGCTTGTCTTTTTGGACCAAAACCTGGAACAGGTCCAAGCACGGCGGACTTTCGCTGCCGTGATCAAGTGCGACATTCCAGGTTGAAGCCACGCCCCTTCTGGAGTAAGGAGTTTTGGCAATAAGATCGATGATTTCCTTAATTTGATCAATGCCGCCATGGTTTCTCAATCTTTTGCCATAAGTATATTCCGAACCTTCGGCTTCTTTGGGCGTCGTAATCGTCGGGATGTAGTCTTTGATCTGGTCTTTGGTTAAAGAAAGGTATCGAGGAAGGTATGGATTGCTCATATCCTCTTCCTCCACCACCGTCACCAAATCCACCAGCTCTTTCTGCCGCTCGCCGTACTGGGAGCCCTTCACATTCCCAAAAAGCATAATATTCTTCAAGATGTCAATCCAGCACTCCGCAACCTTGCTTCTTCGCACCACAAAACCCGCTCTTTCTGAAGGCAATTCCAGATTCTCCGTCTTCTGGGGCTCGGGGAAAATAAAGGTTTCGTATGGCCGGAGACCCTCTTTAAGGTTTTCGGATATAGCTTGCTGAATTTTCAAGGGATCGTTCTCTCCTATTAAATCAACGGCTTTAACCCTGGAACGAAATAGTGCTATTTTTTCAATAGGAATTTCTTTTTCTATCCTGGCTTGTCCGGAGCCGATGATAAAATGGTTCTCGTCCACTCCGTTATCAACAAGATTTAATAAAGCCTTGCTGCTTTTAGTTTCCTCAATCGTCCCCTCGTTGCCGCACAGAACCAACCTGTCAAGATAGGGGTGGGCCAAGACATTTCTAATGATGGACGAAACGCCCAGGTCCCGACTGTAGAGCTGACCTACCGCTGCATAAGTGTTTTTATCCAGCCCTGCAGTTATTAATTCCTTGCGGGTCCAGTGGCAAACCACCCCGACATTGGAATTTAAGTTTCCGAGAGTCAAAAGTTCTTTGTATTTTATAGGCCAATCCATAAGCTAATCCTCCTTTACAAATTTAATTTTAAATGAACATGTGATTTCATCTCTTCGGCAATCTCATTAATTGGTCTCTCTCCTCCAATTATGTAAACATTTTTAATATGGTTTGGCAAGATAGCATAAGTTTGCCAAACCTTCTCCAGTTTCTGCGTTTCTTCAAAAAGAGTTTGAGCGCTGCCTCTCTTTTTAATCCTTTCCAGACAAATCTCTGGCCTGACTTTTAAAATAAATGTCAAATCTGGCACTAAAAATGCGCTGTTCAATTCCATGAGCCAGGCCAAATCCAATCCATCGGACACGCCGTAGGCAAAAGTAGAGAAAAAATAGCGGTCGGAGATCACGATGTTATTTTGTTGCAGCACCGGAATGATTAAATTTTCCAAGTGCTCTTTTCTGTCTTGAATGAATAACTCCTGCAAATACACGGGTTCAACCAGTGTATTTTTGTCCAAAACTTGACGAATTTCTTTTCCGGCTTGAGAGTCTTTGGTCGGTTCTTTGGTTAAAATGACCTTAAACCCTTCTGAAACTAAAAAATCCTTTAAAAGATTGGCTTGCGTTGACTGGCCGGAACCGTCCAATCCCTCAAACGCAATAAATTTGCCAAGATAAGGATTTTTAATCATTGATTTTTATATTCTTCCGTCGTATTTTCTATAATGATCAGCTCTACGTTAGCATCATTAAATAATTTTACGGATAATCCATCGGCATGGTATCTTTTCTGGGCCACCACTTTTTTGACACCCACCCTGACAATTCTCATGGCGCAGTTATAACAAGGAACCATTTTACAATAAAGCGTGGCTCCTTCAATTTTGATGCCATCCTTGGCGCATTGCAAGATGGCGTTTTCTTCGGCGTGCAAGGTTCGCACGCAGTGCTGAGACTGATTGCCCGCTTCATCGATAACCGTCCTCATCATGTGGCCGACTTCATCGCAATGCGGCTGTCCCGGAGGGGCTCCCACATAGCCCGTGGCTAAAATAGTACGGTGCGGACTGACAATAACGGCTCCGCTACGACCCCGGCCGCAAGTGGCTCTTTTCCCGATTGGTTCTATCAGCCCCAAAAAATATTCATCCCAGTTTGGGCGTATAATTTTTTCTTCTGCCATTTTTATATAAAAATTAAATTACTCAATAGTAATCCCCATATTTCTGGCTGTGCCCTCAATAATCTTCATGGCTGCTTCGATATCCTGCGTATTCAAATCCTCCATTTTCTTTTCGGCAATCTGGCGCAGTTGGCTCCTGGAAATTTTAGCTACCTTAACCTTGTCAGGGGTGGCGGAACCCTTTTCAATGTTAAGCATTTTTTTCAAAAGCTCTGAAGCGGGCGGCTGGTGCAGTTTGAGAACATAGGTCCTGTCTTCGTAAATGGTCACCTCGACCGGAATCTTAAAACCCTGATTGGCTTTAGTGGCTTCGTTGAACTTCTGGCAGAACTCGCCGATGTTCAAACCGTGCGGAGCCAAAGCCGGCCCCACCGGAGGGGCGGGCGTGGCTACGCCGGCCGGAATCTGCAGTTTAACGATGGCTTTTATTTTCTTTGGCATAAGAATGAGAATGCTGGATTTTCCGAGATGCGTAGGGCCCCGCGCGAGAATGCCCTATTTTATTCGCGCTTTACCCTAAAGGGCTCCGACGCGTCTCATAAAATCTGGTATTCTCTCGCGTGGGGTAAAGCACGAGGGAAAGACAGCATTCGAATAATTATATCTTTTTTATTTGTAATGAATCCAATTCAAGGGGGGTGTCCCGGCCGAACATGTTGACCAGTACCTTGACCTTGCCCCGCTCTTGGTCAATTTCTGAAACCTTGCCGTCGAAATCTTTAAAAGGGCCGTCAGTGATTTTAATGGCGTCACCTGCCTGAACGTCAATCTTATATTGAGGAGTTTCTACGCCCATCTTTTTTTTCAACGTTTCAATTTCTGGAATGGAGACGGGTACGGGCGTGGTCCCAGCTCCCACAAAACCGGTCACATTGGGGGTATTGCGGACCACGTACCAGGAATCGTCGGTCACAATCATCTCCACTAAAACATAACCGGGATAGATTTTCTCTTCAACCACTTTTCTTTTGCTGTCTTTAATTTTAATCTTTTTTTCTTTGGGCACGATGACATTGAAAATTTTATCTTCCATACCCAAAGACTCCACTCTTTGCTTGAGGGCTTTGGCGACCGCATCCTCGTAACCGGAATAAGTATGAATGACGTACCAATTTTTTTGTTGTTCTATTTGTTGCTTCGGCATGGTTTTTATAAAATAAATTTTTCCAATAAAGTAGTAAAGAGAAAGTCCAAACTACCCAAAAATAAAGCCACCGTAACCGAAATACCCAGCACGATCAAGGTGTATTTAACGGTTTGGTGCCTGTCCGGCCAGTTGACTTTTTTTATCTCTAATTGAACTTCTTTTAAAAAGGTAGTAATTTTGTCAAACATGGGTTTTTAAAAGCGCCCGAGGCGCTCTGTTTTTATCTTAACAAAGCAAGCGCCCTGAGTCAACACCCCGGCTCAACCGGCCAGCTCAACAGAATCAATGTAGTATTGGCCGAGGATTTTCGTCAGGATAATGACTTCAACAAAATCGTTGGCATCTTCTTCAACTACTTTGACGATAAAACGATAATTGCCATCAGCCAGTTTTTCGCTTTTGATAATTTCATAATTTTCAAAACTGTCTATCAAGACAAACTTACTCTGGAGCTTCTCTTCTGTGGCTCTTTCCGTCAAAAGGCCTTCGGCCCTTTTTTCGTTCTTATCAACGCGGTATCCCATGAACCTGTCTAAAACAGCTTCGGCTGATTTTTGCTCCAGCTTCTGCTCAAGGGCCGGAATCTTTTCTTGCTCTATTTTGCGGTACTGCCAGCCCAAAAGACCGATGCCCAAGAAAGCAATCAAAATCGCCAGCACCATGGCTCTGAAAACTCCTTTTTTATCAAGATTTTCTTCTGCCATTTGATTAAATATCTAAATTTTTGACTTTTTTTGCATAAACTCAAGGAGCTAAGCTCCTTTCGACATGCAAAAATTTATATATCCAGGTTCTTGACTTTTTTTGCATGTGTCTGGATGAATTTCTTTCTGGGCAAGACTTCATCTCCCATCAAAGTGTCAAAAATGCGGTCAGCTTCTCTTGCATTTTCAATATTCACCTTCAAGAGCACCCTGTTCTCCGGATTCATGGTGGTTTCCCATAACTGCTCGGGGTTCATCTCTCCCAAACCCTTGTAGCGCTGGATTGAGGGAGGAATTTTGATTTCCTTTTTGATCGAGCCCAATATCTCCGTTTTGTCGGCTTCATTATAAGCATACTCAATCCTTTTGCCGGCCTGAATGCGGTACAGCGGTGGCTGGGCGATATAAAGATAGCCCTTGTCAATAATCGGCTGGAAGTGGCGGTAGAAGAGAGTCAACAACAAGGTCCGAATATGCGAGCCATCGGTATCAGCATCGGTCATAATGACGATGCGCTGATATCTTAATTTCTCAATGTCAAAATCTTCGGCAATGGCCGTACCCAAGGCGATAATCAAGGCCTTAATTTCCTTGGAGTCTAAAATCTTATCAAGTCTCGCCCGTTCAATGTTCAGAATCTTGCCTCTCAAGGGCAAAATGGCCTGGAATTGCCTGGCCCGCCCTTGCTTGGCGCTGTTATGAACAAAGACTCCCGAAGCCAATGCAAAGTTATGCGTCCCATTAACCTCTAAGTCGTAGACGTCTTCTCTTTTTCTAAGAACTTTAGTTTTAACTACCTTATGATTACCATTACTACTATGATATAATGTATCTGCCGTGGGCGGCGGGTAGTCCCAGCTTTGGAGTTGTCGTCCAGAAGCTGACGGGTGCAATTCCCGTGCCGTCCACGGCTTTCTAATTTGAGGGCTTGACAAGCTTTCTTGGTTTGTTATAATGGAAACAGACGACAACTCCAAGGCATTGGAACTATCTGCAGTTTCCAGAGAATCCGCCTCAAAAGCGGGTTTTTTGTTTATAAGAATAAGAACTTCGGGCATAGACATCAGAGACTGGCCCAGTTTTAAATCTTTGGCTTCTCGATAAGAGCCGTTTCTTAACATAAAGTTATGGTTCGGCGTACAAATTATTTCTTCACCGTTATCAAGCACCACCTTAATAACTTCCGTATTAGTTTTTGTTCTTCTCGGATTCTCAATTAACTCAATCCCAATAGCCCCATCTTTCTCGGTGGTATAACAATAATTCTTTTTTCCTTCCCTATGTTCTCTAACTAATTGTTTGAATGACAAACTCCGACCATCTGTTAAAGCTACTTTGGTATCCTCAGAAAAACATCCTCCGGCTGAGTCGCCCTCTACGATGAAAAGCTCTGATTCTTCGGGGGTTCTGGAAGCGCAGTCGGCTAATTTGCCCGGCAAGGCCAAGCCCTCTAAAATGCCTTTTCTCAAGACCGTCTGCCGGGCCGCTTTGGCCGCCTGCCTGGCCTTGGCGGTTAACAGGCACTTCTCAATAATGGCCCGGGCGTCCTGGGGGTTTCTTTCCAGGAAATCGCTCAAGCCGTCGGCCACCACCGTTTCCACGGCTGTCTTGGCCTCCGGATTGCCTAATTTGGCCTTGGTTTGGCCCTCAAACTGCGGTTCCCTCAACTTGATGGAGACCACCCCTGTGAAGCCGTCCCTGACGTCTTCGCCTGTTAAATTTTCGTCTTTTTCCTTGAGAAAACCGTTCTTCCTGGCGTAATCGTTCAGAGAGCGGGTCAGGGCTGACCTGAATCCGGTTAAATGAGTGCCCCCCTCACCCGTGTTGATGTTGTTGGCAAAACTTTCTTCGTAGCATTCCCTGTCTCTCGTGTATTGAAAAGCCGCTTCAACCATAATGCCTTCTTTCTCGCCCGTAGTATAAAAAACATTCTGCTGGACGACCACGACTCCCTGGACCAGGTATTTGACATATGACTGGAGACCGCCTTCAAAATAGAAAGTATAAGTTTGGGGCGTTTTCTCCCGGTTGTCAGTTACGGTGATGCGCACGCCCCTGGTCAGATAAGCCTGCTGGCGCAAATGGGTGAGAATCTTTTCTAAATCAAACTTTATTTCTTTTCCGCCTTCGGCGGATCCGCCTTTGGCGGAAAAAATCTCCTGGTCCGGCTCAAACAGAACCGAAGTGCCCGTGCCTTTGCAGGGGCCGATTTTCTTAACTTTGGCTTTGGTCTTGCCTTTGGCATACTCCTGGAAATACTTGGCCCCGGCCCGGCAAACCTCCACTCTCATATAGCTGGAAAGCGCGCAGACAACGGAAACCCCCACGCCGTGCAAGCCTCCCGAAACCTTATAGGCCTCTCCGCCGAACTTGCCGCCCGCGTGTAAAGTAGTCATGACCGTCTCCAGGGCTGATTTTTTGGTCTGGGGATGCTTTTCCACCGGGATGCCCCGGCCGTCATCCATGGTTTTAACCTTGTTGCCGGGCAACAAAACCACCTCAATGTTTTTGGCAAAACCGGCCATGGCCTCGTCCAGACTATTATGGATTACAATGGGAGAAAATCCGCCAACAAAATTTTCTCCACCTGGCACGGAGAGATCATATACCCAGGGATGTTGATATGGAATTTTTTGAATTTTCTTGACTCTCAATACGCCGAGGTCAGAATCTAAGAACTGTTGGCTCAATGGATATAAAATTATTCTCTTCTCTTCTAAAAGAGAAGAGACCTTGCTGCGGGAAACGCCACCAGTTAAATTAATGCCGAATGAATACGGTCTCTGCCAGGAAACATTTGATACGATTTCTTTTGTCGGAAGGTAGTTAATATATGAGGCATTATCATGCCAGTAAAAATCAATCGAATGAAAAAATTCTTGAGATTTAATTTCTCTAATCTTCTTTTCCCCTTTATAATTTACCCCAACAAATCTTTTTTTCTGCCCCCTCCTCCTTTTCCCGTAAGAATAACTTTTGCCTAACGAAGCAATAAGATAGGTCAAAGAAAAAATTAAACCCCCGTTTTTAGCTACGCTGCTAAATTTTCTTCTCTCCGTTCCGCCAGGAACGGTATTGCCGACCAGATGATTCGTAAAAACTTCCGTGGGATAACCGTCGCCAGCCAGATAAGCGATTAAATATCTTTCTCTGAACTCTCGAGTCAGATTAAATACCAAGCTGGGGACTTCTTTGCTGGCACTATTCTCTCCAGCCTTAAGGATGTCTCTTAAGATTAGTGCGACCAAATAGGAATCAATGGCGATTGTTCTGGCGGTTTCGTGGACATAGCGAGGTTTTACCTCAAGCCCAAATGTCTTCTTGACCAATGAACAAGTATATTGAATCAAAGTTTTTTCATGAGCACCCAGACTAAGGACTGCTCGGTTAAGAAGTCCTTTATTTTTTATGATTGTTCCTTCGGCAGCAAAAATGCCCAATAGTTCCACCAAGGCGCGGCTAATTTCAAGCTTCGGATTCAAGCGAATTCTTTCGTTCCCTCTCGTCCCGATCAGAACTTGATTTTTAATTTTTTTAATGTCTTCTGGCCCAAGTTGTCTTAAAAAATTAAATGGCAAGTAATCCCACCGCCTGTAATCATAAAATAGATTTGAAGAGTGCTGGGTGAGAGTCCTCTCCGCTTTCTTTTGAAGCAAGGGCTTTAGTTTGCGGTAAATTTCATTGGTTAATAAACTTCTAACTTTGTACAAAGACAGATTTTCAGTTTTTTGAGCCGGTAACTGTAAAAACTCATCGATCAGGTCTATTTCTTTGATCGGTTTTTCAACTTCTGGCCAGATTTTCGGGACAATGACGGGAGTGCCGATTTTAAGATCAGAACCTTTAATGGGCAGAACTTGTCCTTGTTGTAAAGTGAATAAAGAATGGTAGGGAGTAATTTCTACCTCTCGTCCATTTTGTAAAGTAATCTTATAAATCTCACTGTTAACTTTATGACGAATCAGAGAAGAAATTGGCTGAAATTTTAATTTCAAATCACGGGGGTCAAAAGATAGTGCCTCTAATTTTAAATTCTGACGGAGAACCTCGGCTTCTCCACGATGAGACTGCTTGATATGTTGAGGATTATTCTCGAAGAGTCGGTCAATCATTTCCCCTATTCTCTTAATTTGAATCTTACCTGAACCTCTGATAACTATCGGGGTGTTGTATGTTACGCTGTTATCCACGCACTCCCAGATTAAATGATGCAGACCTTCGGGACCCGTGGAACCGATGTACATGCCCGGTCTTTTTCTCACCGGCTCCAAACCTTCCAAAACATAAATGTCTTTGGCTTCGTAGCTGGAAGATTGCAGTTTTTCTTGTATTTTTTTGCGACTCATAATTTACTTACCTCCCGAGGGTGTTTAGGTATCTAAACACCCTCGGGAGGTATTTATAGTGATATCAACGCAAAATCGCCTTTAACTCTTGCTTGGTTTTATTTCTTATTTCTTCCTGGATTTGATTGATTTCGTCGCTCTGGAGAGTTCTTTCCGGGGACCGGTAGACAATCCTGAAGGTGTAGCTCTTTTTATCCTTGCCGAATTTTTTTTCGTCTTCGTACTCATCTATCAGCTTAACCTCTTCAATTAGGTTCTGGGCAAAATCCCTGACGATTTCGTAATAATTATTCAGATTGATGTTTTTATCGATGACAAAGGAAATGTCTCTGGAAATTTCCGGATATTTGCTCACTTCTTTATACTTACTGTTGATGTTTTTGAACTGGCTGGTGATTCTGGGGTCGTCAGACCAAAATATTCTGATATCCGGAATCCCCATTTTTATCATGACCAATCTTTCTCCAAATCCAAATGCCCAGCCATTGTAAACTTCGGGATCCAGGCCGAAGTTTTTTAAAACTATGGGATTTACAAGCCCGGCGCCATTTACCTCCATCCATTCCCCGTTAAACATAATATCCATCTCAAGACTTTCAATTGTGTAGGGAAAATTGTCATCGATGAATTTGTATTCAATGTCCGGGCCAAAAATTCCCTTGGCCAAATCGGCTTGGACGTCTTTTAAATCTTCCTGCGTTATAATCTTTTTTGATTTCTTGCAGATAAGCAATCCGTCAATCTGATGGAAAGCCGGATAATGGCTCTTATCAATTTCATCTTTCCTAAAAACAATCCCGGGGGATAGCGCCTTTATTTCTCCCTCTTTTTCCAATCTTGCCAAAACTTCCGGGTCTTTTAGATAGAAAGACCAGAAAGCAGTCGTTTGCGTTCTTAAAAGATGGTTTTCATCTAGGTAATATGTATCGGTTTCTCTTCTGCTGGGATGGTCTTTTGGGGTATTCAAAAGGTCAAAATCCTGCTCTACTGTAATAATGCGCGGGAAATCAACCAGATCGAAATCTTTAAATCTGGGCAATTTAATTATCTGGTCAATTAAAATTTTGACGGGAGAATTCTCTTTTTTCGTCAGGTCGGGCAGTTTCAGCAACCTCTTGATCCTTTCCGCTTTAATGTCGTTTCTTTTATTCAATTCTTCGATTAAGGCGTCCTCTTTTTCGTCTTTGATAACAATGGTTTTGGGCATATTTCTGCTCTATACTATTCTTTAATTTTAGCTTATTTTTAAGCCAAAATCAACCCTGCCAAAGGCGGGCAAGTGTGGATAACTTCCAAAGAAAAACCCGCCTGGCGGCGGGCGAAGGCGAAACGTACAAATTATTTCATAATTTTACGTTCCAGCCACGTAAAAACGTACAATTTGCTTTGCAAACTTACGTTTTGTACGTGGCGGACCCAAGGGGATTTGAACCCCTGGTCTTCCCCGTGACAGGGGGATGTGTTATCCAGGCTACACTATGGGTCCATATATTCAATTTTCGTGTGGCGACGACAGGACTTGCACCTGTAACCTTGGGCTTATGATGCCCCTGCTCCGCTATTGAGCTACGCCGCCGAGAAACCCCCCGTTAATGGAGGATTCTCGTATTGATGTTGCGGGGCTAGGAATTGCACCTAGGCTTCGGGCTTATGAGACCCGCGACCTACTACTGGTCCACCCCGCGATGAACCTTTTTATTCTACCTTAGACTTCTAACGGGGTCAAGTTAAGATCTGCAAACTGTCGAAAGCTTGCCTATAGATGTCTAAAGTGTTTCTGGCTTCGGCGAAGTTCAACCGAAAATCGGGAGTGCGGATGATATTGTTGCGTATTTGGTGAGCTTTGCGCACGTCTTCAATGTTGGATAAGATAGCCGAGGTCAACTTCTCCAATCTCTCTTCCAGAGTCGCGCCCGAATACCCCATTCTTTTTAAGGTGGCCTCTAAGATATCATCAGCTTCAATGACCGCTAATTTATACTCCGATTCCAAGCCTGTCTCCAAGCGCCTTAAAACTTTATTCCAAGTTCTGGTTATTCTTTTGAGTCCGAGGGGCCGAAAAGTAATGAATTCCCAGATATTGTCCACGAAAAGCCATTGCATGTAATGACTGGTTAGAATCACATAAACGATCACCCCGGAGAGAATTCCGCTCAGAGCGAAAAACCCGATTTTGACAAAGAATAACCTTTGCTGGATATCGGGTGAGGTTAGATAATACATCACGCTATTTAAATCAAGGTTGATATTGAAACTCATAATTGTTCAAAAATTTCGGCCAGGGCTAAAATTTTATGTTCACTAAATGGTTGACCAATCATCTGCAGACCGACGGGTAGAGCGCCCACTTTACCGCAGGGCAAAGAAAGGGCGGGCAGACCGGCTAAGTTGACCGAAACCGTGTAAACATCAACCAGATACATGGATAAAGGGTCTTTGATTTTTTCGCCGAGTTTAAATGGCAGTACAGGGGAAGTCGGAGTTAACAGCACGTCCACTTTCTGGAAAACCTTTTTGAAATCATTGATAATTTGCGTCCTGACTTTCTGCGCCCTCAAATAATAGGCCTCGTAATAACCGGACGACAAAGCATAGGTACCCAGCATGATTCTCCGTCTGACTTCGGGGCCGAAGCCCTGGCCCCGGGATTTCAGATAAACTTCCATTAGGTCTTTGCCTAAAGCCGCGTAGCCGTATTTTATCCCATCATAACGAGCCAGATTAGCCGAAGCTTCTGAAGGATTAATCATGTAATAAGCAGGCAGAGCGGCTTCGGTATGGGGCAAGCTCACTTCAATGAGCTTGGCGCCGGCTTTTTCGTATTTTCGAATCGCTTCTTTGACGAGCCTCTCAATACTCGGGTCAATTCCTTTGACAAAATACTCCTTGGGCATGCCAATCTTTAAATTTCGAATTTCGAATTTCGAATTTCGAATTTTTGATTCCACCGAAGTGGAATCAAGCGGATCTTGGCCCGCGATGGCCTCAAATACTATTTTAGCATCTTCCACGGTCTTTGTGATGGGACCAATTTGGTCCAAAGAAGAAGCAAAAGCAATCAAACCATAACGGGAAACCGCTCCATAAGTGGGCTTTAAGCCCACCACGCCGCAGAAAGAAGCAGGCTGGCGGACAGAACCTCCGGTGTCTGAACCAAGCGCATAGATAGACATGTCGGCAGCCACAGCTGCCGCTGAACCACCTGATGTTCCACCGGGTACTCGGGTCAGGTCGTGCGGGTTGCGAGTCGGGCCAAAAGCCGAGTTCTCGGTAGAGGAACCCATGGCAAACTCATCAAGATTGGTCTTGCCCAGAATAATTGCTCCCTGCTTTTTAAGCTTGGCTACTACTGTAGCATCATAGGGAGCTACATAGTTTTCCAGCATCCTGGAACCAGCCGTGCATTTGACGTTTTCAATCAGGATATTATCTTTGATGGCAGCCGAAATCCCAGCCAGCAAAGATATCTCTTGGCCAGTGGCCAATAGGTCATCTATTTTCTTAGCTTGAGTCAGGGCCGCACTTTCATCAACGCTTAAAAAAGCATGGATTGATTTGTCTTGCTCTTTGATTTTATTTAAATGGGCTTGGCAAAGTTCCAGAGCAGAAAATTGTTTTTTCTTCAGCCCCTGATGCGCCTGAGCGATGGTTAATTCGGTTAACATCGCTATAAGATGGACTTTACCTTTAAATAACCTTCGATGAGTTTTTTCTTAGACGATAAAACCTCGTCTTTCCTCATCACGTTCTCCATAGACAGGGGATGGCTCGTGGCTTCAACCCCGGACACGTCCACCCTCTTGAGTTTTTCAACGTAATCTAAAATCGAAGAAAGTTCTTTTTGATACTTGCCTATTTCTTTCTCGCTCAGCCCCAAACGGGCCAACTGAGCAATATGTTTTACCGCTTCTTTAGTGATCATTTGGGTGGCTCTAATTCCTCGGTCTCGGCCAGCACCTCTCTCAACTCGTCAATATTCTCTAAAACCAGGCCCGCGCCTCGGGCTACGGCCGTGACCGGGTCTTCAATAATTTTGGCGGGAATTTTCGTTTCTTTGGCGATCAAGATATCTAGTCCTTTCAGCAGGCTGCCCCCGCCGGCGAGGTGAATACCTTTCCCCATGACATCGGCCAAGAGCTCGGGCGGCGTTTCCTCCACCGCTGTCTTGATGGTGTCGACGATTTGTCTGACGGATTTTTCCATGGCTCTTCTGATATCCTCGTCAGAAACCATAATTTCTTCGGGCAAGCCGGTCACAAAGTTCCTGCCTCTCAGCGGCATGGCTTTTTTTTCTTTTAAGGGGTAAGCCGAACCAATACCGATTTTAACGTCTTCAGCTGTACGCTCACCGATTAATAACTTGTATTCTTCCTGGGCAAAATAGATGATGTCTTCGTTAAGCTTGTCCCCGGCCACTTTAAGGGTCTTGGACAAAACTATGCCGCCCAGAGAAATGACCACGACCTGGGTCGTACCTCCGCCAATATCCACAACGAAATTACCGCCAGCTTCCTGAACGGGCAGCCTGGCCCCGATGGCCGCGGCCATGGGCTGCTCAATTAAATAAACTTCTCTGGCTCCGGCATTTTTGGCCGCGTCTTGAACGGCTTTTTTCTCCACTTCGGTCACTCCGCAAGGCACGCCGATGATCACCCTAGGCTTGGGACTGAATAAAAACTTGCGGCGCTGAATTTTCTCGATAAAGTAGCGCAGCATTTGCTCGGTTACTTCAAAATCAGAAATCACCCCCTTGACCAGGGGACGGGTAGCCACGATATGAGCCGGAGTCCGGCCCACCATTTTTTTAGCCTCTTCGCCAATAGCTAGAACCTGACCGGTTTTCTGGTTGACGGCCACCACCGAAGGCTCAAAAATGACAATGCCCCGCCCCTTAACGTAAACGAGCGTGGTGGCCGTGCCCAAATCAATGGCAATATCTTGGTATAAATAAGAAAAAAGTTTATCAAACATGTTTTAAAACTTGAGTAATTTTAACTAATTTCATTTGGGCCTGGCTTCTTTCTTTAAGCTCTGCGCAATTCTTTTCCAACGTTCGCTCGCTCGCGACTACTCTGAGTGGTATGCCGATTAAGTCGGCCTCGGCAAACTTCTCGCCCGCAGACTTATCTTTTCTGTCGTCGTACAGCACTTCTTTCTTAGCTTTCTGCAAATCCTGATAAAGTTTGTCTGCTGTCTTCTTGACTTGAGGGCTATCCCCTATCTGGATAAGGTGAATTTCAAAAGGAGCTACAGCTTTGGGCCAGACAATGCCTTTTTCGTCATAAAACTTCTCGACGACGGTCGCCATAACCCTGCCCAAACCGATGCCGTATGAGCCCATGACGACGTATTTTTTCTCGCTTTTTTCATCGGAAAATTTAAGGCCGAAGGCTTCCGAGTATTTCGTCCCCAAGGGGAAGATATTGCCGACCTCTATCGATTTGCTTTCTTTAACCGGGCCACCGCATTTCGGACATTTCGAACCGTCTCCGAGTTTTGAAATTTCTTTGTTCTCCGCGTATCCGCATTTTTCGCAAACATAAATCGTATCTTCCCCGGCATCGCATAAAACCTGGAATTCATGGGTATTATTCAAAGTAAAATCTCCGCCGCCGGCCAGCGTATAAATAGAATCAAGCCCGCACCGATTGAATATTTTTTTGTAAGATTCGGCTGCTTTATCGTAATATTTGAACAGGTCCTCTTCTGTCGTATGAAAACTGTAAAGATCTTTCATTAAAAACTCCCTGCCTCGAAGAAGACCGGATTTTGCTCTCGGTTCATTCCTGAACTTGGCCTGGATTTGATAAGCGGCAAAGGGCAAATCCTTATAAGAGCTTATGTATTTTGTCGCTATTTCGGTGATTATTTCTTCGTGCGTCCAGCTTAAATTAAAAGCCGGCTCTTTTCCTTCTTCGGCCACTTTGAAAATAACGTCGACGTTCCAGCGTCCGGTTGACTGAAGATAGTGTTTGTCATGGAGCGCCGTCATAAACATTTCCTGGCCGCCGATGGCCGCCATTTCTTCTCTGATGATTGAGGAGATTTTCTGGATTACCCTCCAGCCTAACGGTAAAAAAGAATAGATGCCTGCAGAATTTTTATAAATAAAGCCGGCTCTAGTTAGAAGCCTGGCATTGACTGAAACTTCGTCTTTGGGCGCTTCTTTAATTGTTTTGGTAAAAAGTTGGCTTTGTTTCATAAAATTAAAAAAGTCTGGGGATGTCGAACTTGACCGTGACAAAAACCATCAGCATAATCAATAAAACAAAGAAAGTGGCGGTAATCTTCTGCTCTACCTTGTAATTGATGGGCTTGCCCCTGACGCCTTCTATCAGCAGAAAAAATAGCTTGCCCCCGTCCAGAGCCGGAATGGGCAGAATGTTCGCCAAGGCCAAAGCTAAGGCGATTAAAGAGATTAAAAATAGAAAATAATTGATACCTAAGGCAGAATATTCCCTGAGCAGTTCAAAAATCCCTAACGGCCCCATCATTTCCATTTTCATCCCAGCCGGCAGTTTAATCAACCCGAACGCACTTTTTAAGCCCAGCACCCAACCGTTAACGATATCTAAAGAAAGCTGCCAAGCAGTCAACACCCCTTGCCCGGGCGCTTCATACCAAGTGTAAGATTTAAAAGCAGTCCTGACCAAACCGATACCAATGGCGCCTTCTCCCTCGGGCGGAGCAACCCTGGGGATAATCTTTTCGTTAAAAACCTGGCTGCCTCTTTTAAGCGTCAGCACAATTTCCTCTCCCTGATGAGCGTCAATAAACTCTTGAACGTCCTTTACTTTTTCAAAACCGACAATAATATCGCCCGCTCTTAAGCCGGCTGCTTGAGCTGGAGAATGATCAGCTATTTGGGTAATCTGAATTTTAGGGCCTATTAAATTATGATTATCCTCGTCAGAAACAGCCGTGGGCAACCCCCAAATGCCAGCCACCACGCTTAATAAAATCACCGCCACAATCCAAAAAGAAACCACGCCTCCCAAAACAATGGCCACTCTCTGCCAGATGGGCTTGCCGATAAAACTGCGGTAATCCTCAATACCGCCTTCTTCACCGTGGATTTTAACAAAAGCGCCGAACGGCCAAAGATTCAAAGAATAAACGGTCTCCCCGATTTTCTTACCCAAGACACGAGGCGGATAGCCGATGCCGAATTCCTCAACCTTAACGCCGAATTTTTTGGCTAAAATAAAATGGCCCAGCTCATGAATGATAATGAGGGCGATTAAACTGAAAAAAGCAATAATAATTGTAAAAAACATATTCGTCAATTAGGACAAATTCGCTATTCGCTGATTTCTTTCTTCTTCTTTTCGGCGAGAGTGTTAATTTTCTTTTGATAATCGTCCACCAATTCCTGCAACTCGTCTTTGGCGCGGAATTTATCGTCTTCTCGTATTTTCCCCTCCTTAAAGCCGTCTTGAACCTCTTTCCAGGCCTCTTCTCTCCACCGCCTGACGGTTTGCTTGGCCTGTTCTTGTTTTTCCGACAAAAGACGGAGCAAATCCTTGCGATAATCTTCGGTCAAAGGAGGCAGGGTGATACGGACAGTATCCTTATCAACGATGGGATTTATGCCTATGCCGGTTTTGGATAAGGCCGCGACAATCCCTTCAATATAGGATTTATCCCAGGGCTGAATGAGAATCTGCTTGGCTTCGGGCGTGGAAATGGCCGCTAACTGCTTTAAAGGAAATTTCTGGCCGAAACAATCAGCCACCACGTCTTCCACCAAGGAAGGCGTAGCTCGGCCCGTGCGGATTTTACCCAGCTCCCCTTCCAGAAACCCGACCACCTTATCCATCTCCGGCTTAATCTTATTGATGATTTCTTTGTATTCCATAATTAAAAATCAGATGCTCACTCTTTTTCCAATATACCAGAAAGCGGCTGGCCTGTCGAGAAAAAAGTAACTATCGGGGTCGAACCCCGATAGCCTACTCTATGGCGACTTTTTCGAAATCAGCTAATTCTTTTTTGAATTCTAACCAACTATCTACTGCTTCCTTGCAACCTTTCACCCCGCCCATTGTTTCAGCTAAAAACTCTCGGCTGGTTAAAGACGGAAAATTTTTAACTCCTAAATAATCTGGATAGCTTGACCACCTGTAATCTCTCGCGAAATTAATTACTTTTTTCGCATCTTCAATTCCTCTTTCCTTCCAACCAGGAAAGATAATGGCCACCGGATTAGTATGAACGTAAACAAAAATTGTGTAAAGTTGTTTGTCGTTCTCGATATGGACCAACCTGTATTTTCCTTGGAATAGGTGTCCGACTCTTTTGTGTCTCTGATTATAATAGACTCCGTAACCTCCGCCAATCTTTTTCATAAACTGACTGATTCCGCCATCTCTTATCTGGCGAAGTAATAGGTGAACATGATTAGGCATTAAACAAAAGGCTAGAATCTCTACCAACATCTCCCTAACTCCCCTCTTATAGCTATCGGGGTCGGACCCCGTTAGTTTTGATTTTTGGAAGAAACGGAAATTAGAAGAAACGGGGCTTGTGTCATTGAACTCAAATAAATCATGAATCATGCGAAAGTAATCTTTTTCATCACGAAAAAGCTTCAGATTTTCTACTGTCCGAATAACGGTATGATATATTTCTCCATTAACTAACGGCGGTCTTTTGCTTGGCATATTAGCGTATTAGCGGGGTCGGACCCCGATAGTTATATTGTAGTGGGATTTTGGATTAATGTCGAGGAAAAGAAAGGGGTGCCTCGTGCAATATCACGAAACACCTCCATTGCTTGATTCCTTGGCCTCATTCTTTATCTTTTAAACTTTGTGCCGATGGCCAGCCGGCAATCTTTTCACCGTGGCACTAGTAATGCTAATATGGCCCGGATCTTGAAGCTGAATGTCAAAGAGTTTTTAGGCATGCCGTCCATAGCAACGGTGTGAGGCCCGCTTCGCTTACCGCCATCCTTCATAAAATATCGCAATTCGTAATCACCCACTTGGCACCTCCTTAATTTTTCTTTACTCTAACAAATTTTAACGAAAAGTCAATCACAATTCCAGCATCAATATTTCCAAGGCGAGCCTGGCGTTGACGTTGGTGGTGGCAATCAAGAAGTCAGTGGTTTGGATAAGCTTAAGGATTTTGCTGAGCTTGGCCAGAGAATATTCCTTGTTGTGGTTATGAACGGCTGAAATGAGTATTTCCCTGAAATAGCCCAGCCAGGTTTCCAGGATTTCTTTAAGGCGCTTTGGCTCTTCGGCTAATTTCTTGGCATAGGCAAAACGTAAAACCATTTCCTGTCTGATGATTTCAAGAAGCTCAGCGATGATTTTCTTTTGGCGTTGATCAAAAGTCTGAACTTCAGTATGATAAAATCTTAAACGTTCCACCCGGGAAAGAATGGTGGGCAATAACATTTCCGGATATTCGGTAATTAAAATAAAAATAGTACTACCCTTGGGTTCTTCTAAGAGCTTCAAAAAAGCGCTTTGAGCCTCTTGGTTTAAAAGATGCGCCCGGTCAATCATGACTGCTTTAAAAGATGAGGCATAGGCCCGTAAGGCAAGGTGGTCATGCAAGGCCCTGACTTGGCTGATTTTGATTTCCTTGTCTTCTTCTGGCTCGACTATTAATAAATCAGGATAAACATTTTTCCCGATGTCCAAGCAGGCGCGGCATGTTTGGCAGGGACGCTCAGCCGTATTTCCATACTGACAATTAAGCAGCTTAATTAACTCCAGAGCCAGGGCTTTTTTGCCGATGGAATGCTGGCCGTAAAATAAGAGAGCATGAGGCATTTTTTGAAGCTCATACGTTTTTTTAAGGTATTGCCATTGTTTCGGATATAACATAATTCGGATTATATTTTTATCTTTTAGACATGATGCTCTTTTTATAAACATCGAGGTTTTCCAAAACAATGCCCGTGCCCTTGGCCACGCATAATAAAGGCTCATCGGCCATAAAACAAGGCACGCCTGTAGCTTGAGCAATCAAAGCGTCAAGGTTGCGCACCAAAGCGCCTCCGCCCGAAAGCACCATGCCCTGGTCCATAATATCGGCTGACAACTCGGGCGGCGTATCTCTCAAGACCTGCTTAATCACCTGGATGATTTCAGAGAGCGTGTCGGTCATGGCCGAACAGACTTCGTTGGAAGAGATCTTAACGGTCCGGGGCAGGCCTGAAAGCAAATCACGGCCGCGAATCTCCATTTTCTTCTCTTCCTTTTCCGGCAAGGCTGTGCCGATTTTTATTTTAATGTCTTCGGCCGTCTGATCGCCCACTGCCAAATTGTATTTTTTCTTAATATAATCGGCAATGGCTAAATTCATTCTATCGCCGGCCATCCTGATAGAGCTTACTGTCACGATGCCCCCCAGCGAAATCACCGCCACTTCGGCCGTACCGCCGCCGATATCAACAATCAAATGGCCGGAGCAGGCATTAATCGGAATATTAGCGCCGATGGCCGCCAGAATCGGCTCTTTGGCCACGAAAACTTCTTTGGCCCCGGCATTAAGGCCCGCTTCAATCACGGCCCGCCTTTCTGTTGAAGTGATGCCAGCCGGCACCGCGATCATCAGCTCTGGTTTCAAAAACTGCAAAGGCCCCCTGGTTTTATTGATAAAATGCTTAATCATGGCTTGAGTGACCCGGAAATCAGCGATAACGCCGTCTTTCAGCGGCCGATAAACCCTGATGGTATCGGGCGTCCTACCGATCATGGCTTTGGCTGCCTCGCCCACGGCTAAAATGCTGTTCTCGTCGAGCGAAACAGCCACGACTGAAGGCTCCTGCAAAACCACTCCTTTGCCTGGGACGAAAACCAAAGAGTTGCAAGTGCCCAAATCAATGCCGATTTTTCTCACAAACATCATGTTATATTTTAATTCTTTTAATATCCGCTCCTAATCTTTGGAGCCGTTCCTCTATCCTCTCATAGCCCCGGTCTATTTGGTAAATATTATCAATAGTTGTTTTGCCTTGAGCCATGAGGCCGGCGATAATCAGCGCCGCTCCGCCCCTCAAATCAAGGCTGCCCAATTCCCTGCCCTGAAGCTTGGTGGGGCCGTTGACAATGGCCCGGTGCGGATCGGCAAAATAAATCTCTGCTCCCATCTTATTGACTTCTTCAAGATATTTCAAGCGTCCTTCGTAAAGCGGGTCGTGAACCAGCGTAGAACCGGGCGACTGCGTGGCCAGCACGCCGAAAGCCGACTGCAGGTCAGAAGGCATGCCCGGATACGGCAGGCTTTGGATTTTATCGATTTTCAACTTATTCCAGGGCAAAACCCTGATGGCGCTCTTGCCCACCCGCTTGAGAGGCACGCCGAAATCTTTGAGCTTTTTGAGGGGCAGTTCTAAAAAAGCATTTTCCACGTTTTTAACCAGCACATTCCCCCTGGTCGCTGCAGCCATGATGATAAAAGTGCCAGCTTCAATCGGATCGTAAATCAAACTGTGCTTTGTCCCCTTTAAGTTCTTTTTGCCTTCGACTGTAATCTCGTGCGTGCCCTCTCCCTTGATTTTGACTCCCATCTTTTTTAGAAAGCGGGCCAGTTCCTTCACCTGATAATCCTGGTCGGCTATTTTAATCACGGTTCTTTGCGGCAAAAGAGAGGCAAAAAGCATGAGGTTCTCGGTCGCGGTCACGGAAAATTCATTCAAAACAACTTCCTTGCTTTTGCTTTTGGAAAAGTTCAATAAATAATGGCTATTATTTTTCGATACATTAACTCCCAGCTGCAAAAATCCGTCCAGGTGCGTATCAATGGGTCTTGCTCCGATAATGCAGCCGCCGGGCTGGGGAAATCTTAGTTTGCCGAATCTGGCCAGGAGCGGCCCGAAAAAAAGCACCGACCCTCGCAAAAGACCAACCAGGTCCTCTCTGATTTTTAAAGGATTGATTTGAGAATTGTTAATCTTGATTGAGCGCTGGCCGGTCCAGATAATCTGAGAGCCCATGCCTTTCATAATCTCAATCATCCTGAAAACATCTTCAATCAAAGGCAGGTTGGCAATCTCGCAAGTTTCACGGGTTAAAAGAGTGGCAGCTAAAATCGGGAAGGCGGCGTTTTTCGCCCCCCTCACCTCAATCTCGCCCTTGAGGGGCTTGCCTCCGTTGATGATGAATTTCTCTGCCATGCTAATTTATCTTACTTTAAAATCTACTTTTTGACAACCCTGAATCTCTCTCCCAAAAATCCCGAGGTGAAAATTATTATTCCGCCGAGAACAAATATCAAAGGATAGCCGAAAGAAACAATGATTAATCCTCCGATTAAAGCTCCCAGGGCCGTGGCCAAAGGGGAAAAAATCGTATCAATGGCCGCCGATTCCTCGGGATATCCCTTTAATTTGGCGGCCATCATCCCCGACCGGCCCGCCCCGGCCATCAAGCCGCCCAGATACTTCCCGATCATGATGATAAAGACTGAATAAAAATTCAGGATGCTGGCGAAACTCCCCAATAATATAGAAAAGATACCGGTAATCTGGGCACCCCGGAAAACATTTGTTTCGCTTTTAAAGCGGGCCACCTGCTTTATCGCCCACAGGGAAATCGGCAAAAAGATAAAAGACAGCAGAGAATTAAAAATTAAAATCTGGTTTTGGCTCCAGCCGAGATTTTTCAAAAACAGCACAAAAAAAGTATTGTTAAACCCGGCTAAAATCAAAACCAAGAAAGAAGCCAAAACGGGAAAGAGAATACTCTTTGTTTTTAATGATTTAAAAACCTTCAAATAGTTCTGGCCGGACTCTGTAATTTTTACGTTTTCCGTTAAATGGCTGGTCTGGTTTTTTAATTTAACAAAACAAAAAATAGCGTTAAAAAACTGCAGAATCAAGCTGAAGATAAAAACGCCGATAAAATCAAACTTCCAAATCAATAATGCCCCGACGGCCGGCGCTATGGCGTCGGCGTAAAAGGGGGCGGAATAGAACCAGGCAAAAGCCCGGGACGGATTTTCCAGCTTTGAGCCCATCATCATCGCGCGGGAACTGACGAAAAACAAACTGGCCGAAATGCCCAAGATCGCCTGGAAAAGATAAAAAATGAACAGATTGGGAAACAAAATCATCGCCAGCGCATAAGCTCCATAGCCCAATACCCCGACGGCCGCCAAAACTGCGGGATTGATTCGATGATTCAAAAAACCGACCAGGGGCGCAAAAAGGGCAATCGGCAGATAAATCAAAAAATTGGTGTAGCCGATTTGGGGCAAAGAAAATGACTTGGCGACTAAAAACAGCGGGAAATACAAAGAAAAAAGCTTATAGCCGAACATCAAAAAGAAATGGGTAATGGCGGCATCTCTGGTAATCTTCTCAATTTTCGGCAAAGTAAACATATTAAACCATTCTAACAAAATAAATAGTGGGTAGCCAACATGGTTGGTTACCCACTCTTTCACTTTTAATGGAAATTACTTATTCCATCCCTCCATAATTTCAGCAAGCATCTCACCGGCTTGTTTGGCGTATTCCTGATTAGGCGCATCTCGCGATGCTAAAAGCCGCAGACAAAGCCGGCACATTCGCTTACCCCAACCACTAAGCAGTCGATTTCCTTCGGGTCCCTCGGCAAGTTCGCGAAGTTCTTGAGGAGAAACATACCTAGTTTCGCCCTTACTTGGTTTTTCCTTAACTACACCGACGAGAATCGCAAATGCCCAATCTCCTCCAGATTTGAGCACTGCCGGATACATCGCCGCCATTGGAAGCAGAGGCGGTGTTGAAATTCCTGTTTCTTCTTTTACTTCTCGGCCAAGTTCTTGAATGATTATTCTTTCATCAAGACCCTTGGAAGCATTATCAGCGTCTACTCCGCCTCCAGGAAGTTCCCACTCGCCAGCGAAAGAAGTTCCAGTAAGTCGTTGCCTGAGAAGGACTTTGCCTTCTTCATTGAATATACCGGCAAAAACCCCGATAGTTGGCCTAATTACAGCTGGTCGTTCATCTTTTACAATATTCCTTGCTTCCACCGCGTCACATGTCTTACATTTCCGGAACTCGGCGGTATAACGACCTCCAGCTACATACCAAAGTTCCTTTTTCCAATCTCCCCATTCATGTATGTGTTCTACCATTTCGACACCTCCTTTTTATTTACCGGCGGGGCATATTTGCTTTTTTCCGTTGTTTCGCACTCTAAGCAACATCTTTCCCAAATTTGCTTATTCTTTTTGTCCCATCTCAACTCCCACGGCGTCCAATTGTGTTTGTTCTTCTTACATTTTTTGACCATTGTTAAAAAGCTCCTCTTGAACTTTTGAATATCTCGGATTTCTCATCTTACTTAATTGATTTCAAAATGTCAATGGCAGACGAAAAACAAATTGATGGATATCCGATATCCATCAATACACATCAATCTAAAAATAATCTTTTTATCGAATCGGTATTCTTTTCATAATATCTCAGCCAATCTATGAAAAATTCCCGATACCCCGCCGGCCCGCCAAAAAAGTTAATCAAAAATTCATTATTACTAATCAATGACGGGAAATTTTTAATGCCGAGGTAGTCTAAATGGCTAGACCACCGGTATTCCTTCTCTAAAAATTTTAAGGCGCCCTGAATCTCCAAACTAGATAAACCATTCTCT
Organism: Candidatus Nealsonbacteria bacterium RIFCSPLOWO2_01_FULL_43_32; assembly: GCA_001819335.1. Taxonomy (GTDB): domain Bacteria; phylum Patescibacteriota; class Minisyncoccia; order Minisyncoccales; family MHMH01; genus MHMH01. The sequence continues at coordinate 50,129 of MHMH01000006.1, forward strand.
TTCCAGCCGGGCTTCCATAAATCTAGCGGGTTTGAATGGATATAACAAACCAATTGAGCCATCTGGGTGTCATCGACAACTTGAACCTTTTTATATTTTCCCTGGAATAATACCCCACTCCTTTTATATTTGGTATTAAAAAAATTGCTGAAACCTATCCCAAGTTTTTGATGGAACCTTGGCAGACCGTTCTCAACCTTCGGAGTAGAAAAAAGGTGATAATGATTGGGCATTAAACACCAAACAATAATATCTATTAACTTGTTTCTTGATTTTTCCGCAGAAGTTCCATTGATGGATATCCGATTTCCATCAAATCGCCGATTGAGATTAATAACAGCATCAGTGTCGTTAAATTCGTAAAAATCATGTACGCACCGCAAATAATCCGTGCCGTCCATAAATATCTTGCGTTTCTCAACCCCTCGATTATAGGTATGATAAAAAATAGATTCCATTAATAAATTATAACACGGATTGATGGATATCCGATATCCATCACAATCCATCACATATACGCGAATTGATTTCGAGGCATCGATGGAGTATTATCCAATATAGAGAGATTGAATCTCCTAAAATCGTTTTATGACAAAGAAAACAAGGACAATTCTTTTTGGTACCTGCGTTTTTTTGTTCGCTCTGATAACGCCCTCAATCATTCTGTATTCCCAGGGATACAGAATTGATTTTAATCCTTTGCCCGGCGGAAAAATAATCGTCCAGACCGGCGGCTTGTATTTTAAAGTGCTGCCGGCCGGAGCCGATGTGTACCTCAACGCAAAATTCAAAGACAAAACCGCCTTTTTCGGCAACTCCCTGCTGATTGAAAACCTTTTACCCAAAACCTATCAGGTTGAAATAAAAAAACAAGGTTATCATACCTGGCAAAAAACCTTGGAGGTTAAAGAGGCCCAGGTAACCGAAGCCAAAAACATTATCCTCTTCCCCGCAAAGCCTGATTTCACTCTCATCAACCAAGCTATTCCTAAGATAACAGCCAATGCCACCTCCTCGGACAAAAAGAAAGTCATTGAAAAACCCAATGACTATGAAATCTGGGTTTTCTTCCCGGAGAAGGAAGAAAAGATCTTCTTAACCAGATTCTCGGGAAAAATCAACCGCGTTTTCTGGCTGACCGACGATTATTTGATTTTTAACGTGGGCGATAAAATAAAAATTGCCGAGATCGACTCTAGAGACACCTTAAACGTAATTGACCTGGTTGAGTTCAACAACCCGGAAATATTTTGGAGTCAAAAAGACAAAAAGCTATACGTGTTAAGCCTGGGCAACCGCTATCTCTTAGACAACCTGCTCCCCTAACTTTTCTATTTTCTTTTTGAAATCAGCCCACTTGACCTCGCCCTCATCAGATGAGGCACAAATGTCTTTAAACTGGCAATACTGGCATTGCCAGTTTTGCGGCCAGTCCGCCAAGCGCTCCGGGATGATATCGGCCTTAATCTTTTTGTCCAAGTCCTCCAACCCAGTTAAAAGACCCTGGACTAGTTTAGGATTATACGAAATGATGAAATCTTTCAGCTCCGAAGTATCTTTGCTCATATAAAGCAGAATGCCCTTCTCAATTTTGAAGTAATGCAGATAAAGCTGAATTTGATTGACGTTTTCTTCTTTGGGCTCTTGCAGTTTCCTGAAAATCATGCTGTTCATGCTTTTGAAATCAACCACGTAAAGTTCGTTGTTCAGGGTGATGATGGCATCGGCTCTGCCTGAGACCAGAGCTTGCGGAGGAATCTGAACTTCGGAAGAACGGACTATGCCCAGGCTGAAAAGAGTGTTTAAAATCTGCATTTGGATATAATCGCCGTGGTCAAACAGCCTTAAAATACGCGCCTCCATTTGCTCCCGGGGCACGTTTTTAAACTTAAAAAAAATAGCCCGGCCGCATTTGCCGGCGTCCGTAATGTAAAAATGATACTGTTCCCTATCTCGATGCCTGTCCAAATAAAATTGGTCAATCAGCTCCTTGAGCATATTACCGTTTCCCCCACTGTGGAGCTCGGCGGGCTCTTTTTAAGCCGAACTTCTTCCTTTCCCTCATGCGCGAATCCCGGGTCAGAAAACCGGCTTTTTTTAACATCTGACGAGAGCCAGCGTCAAATTTTACCAAAGCCCGGGCGATACCGTGCCTGATAGCTTCGGCCTGGGCGTGCAGACCGCCGCCTTTTACTTTGACTGAAACCCTGAACTGATCAAGCGGACTTATTTTAATCAACGACTCCCTGGCCTTCTGCTGCAATGCCCGAGCCGGAAAATATTTTTCCAGCGGTTGACCGTTAGTCAAAAATTCGCCCGTGCCTTGAGCTTGCAGCCTGACCCGGGCGACGGCTGTTTTTCTCCGGCCAATGGCTTCAAAATAGGCGCTAGGTTTCTTTGTTTTTTTCATATTTATTCAAATTGCAATCTTTTAATCTGGATTGACCTTAATTTGTTCGTGGGCAACATGCCGAAAACGGTCTTTCTTAAAACCTCTTGCGGCTGGCTCTCAAAGAGCTTTTTGAAAGAAATTACTTTAAGGGCTCCGGGATACCCCGAATGGCTGTAATATTTCTTCTGTTCCATTTTATTGCCGGACACTTTTATCCGGCCGACATTTTTGATCACCACGAAATCGCCACAGTCCTGGTTGGGCTGGAAACCGGGCTTGTGCTTGCCTCGCAGCAAAACAGCGATTTCGGTCGCCAATCTGCCTAATATCCTATCGGCAGCGTCAATGGTGTGAGTTTGTCTCTCCGTCATATTATTTGACTAATTCTATCAAGGCCATTTCAGCGCCATCGCTTTGCCTTACGCCCAGCTTGATGATCCTGGTAAAGCCTCCCCGCCTTGACTGGTATCTTGGCGCTACGTCATCAATAAGCTTTTTTACGACTTTGGGAGTAAAAAACCGGCCAAGCCTTTTTCTTGAAGACAAATTGGCTTTTTTAGCTTGGGTGATCAATGTTTCAACAACAATTCTTGCCTCTTTGGCCTTGGCTTCGGTTGTTTTAATCTTCTCTTCCAGGATAAGAGAGGCAGCCAAACTTTTTAATAAAGCCCGGCGCTGAGCCTTTTCTCTACTTAGTTTTCTTCTTTTTTTTCTTTTCTGCATGTTTTTGAACTTTCTTTGTTCTCTTTACTTTTTCCTTAACTACCGAAGCTTTGACTAATGAAGGCACCTCTTTAAAGACCTCGCTTAACAGAGAAAAGTGCCTGACCAAAATTTCTGAAGCCTGAGAGAGCGCTCCCTCCGGAGTGGTCGTGCCGTCGGTTTCTAACTCCAGAATCAAACGGTCAAAGTCGGTCCGCTCACCCACTCTCATGCTCTCAACCCGATAGCTTACTTTTCTGACCGGGGTGAAGATAGCGTCTACGGCAATGGTGCCGATTTCTAATTTGCCTTTTTTCCTGGTTTCCACCGGTTCGTAGCCCAAACCTTTTTCAATCAGGATTTCTATCTCCAGGTTAGCTGTCGGAGCGGTTAAGGTGGCCACATGGACGTCTTGATTCATTAAATCCACCTGGGAGGGCAATGCGAAATTGGCTCCTTTGACTGCTTTTTGGCCTTTAACTTTGAGGGTGGCTTGCTGGGGCTCTTCAGTATGCAATTTGAATCTTAACTGTTTGATGTTGAGCAAAATGGTAATGACGTCTTCAATCACGCCAGGGATAGTTGAAAATTCGTGCTGAACGCCCTTGATTTTAACCTGGGTGACCGCGGCACCTTCTAAAGAAGAAAGTAAAACCCGGCGTAAAGAGTTGCCTATGGTTACACCGTAGCCCGGGTAAAGGCCGGCTATTTCAAAAATGGCTCGGTTGTCTTTTTTCTCGATGACTTTTGGCTGAAGCGGTAAGGGAATCATATAAATAATATATAATCCGAATTCTTCGAATAGTTATCCGAATTCTACGAATATTCGTATCATTCGGATAAAAATTCGTATCATTCGCATTATGTTAATTATCTTGAATAATACTCAAAAATAGTTGACATTTCAGCTGGCGGAGCAGCTTCTTCAAGGGTCGGTACCCCGACCACCTCTCCCTTTAGATTATCGGCATCCATCTTTAACCAAACGGGCGCTTGGTGTTTTTTTAATAGAGGCATTAAGTTGCTGAAAGCTTTCTTTTTTTGAGAAGCGGGATTAAGGGTTATCTGATCGCCTTTTTTTAATTGATAAGAAGGCAAATTCACCGCCTGTCCATTGAGGAAAAAATGACCGTGAGAAATGTGCTGGCGCGCCTGCGCCCTGGAATTCACCAGTCCCAAGCGGAGAATCACATTGTCAAAACGACTTTCCAGGGCTTCAATTAAAAGGTCGGGGGCAGGATTGTTCTCAACGTAGTTGGCCAATTGCCTTTCTCTGAGATGATACCAATTTTTCAGTTTTTGTTTCTCCTTCAATTCTTTGCCGTATTCAGAAAGAGCGCTCATTCTTTTTTTCTTCTTGGCCATGCCCGGCGGATAGGGTTTTCTAACCAAAGTGCATTTGGGCGACAAGCATTTCTCGCCTTTTAAAAAGAGTTTTGTACCCAACCTGCGACAAATTTTACATTGATTGTTTTGCATAAAATAATTAGACCCTTCTCGCTTTAGGCGGACGGCAGCCGTTGTGAGGTACCGGCGTCGTATCGGTGATGGAGAGAATTTCCAACCCTTTGTTGGCCAACGACCTGATGGCCGATTCTCGGCCACCGCCAACGCCTTTGATGAAAACAATGACTTTTTGGATACCCAGGCTGAAAAGCTTTTGGGAAATGGTTTCAGCCACTTTTGAGGCGGCGAAAGGAGTGGCTTTCTTGCTACCTTTGAAGCCAATAGCGCCGGCGCTTGAGGCAGCCAGAACATTGCCCCGGGGGTCGGTCAAGGTGATGAGAGTGTTGTTGTAAGAAGAAAAAATGTAAACTCTCCCTTCTTTCAAGCGGCTGGCAGGGGCTTCTGCGACTGCTTCTTTTTTAACAGTGGCCTCTATTTTAGCTCTTTCTTCAAGCAGCTCTTTTTCGGTTTGTTGAATAATGCGCTTTTTCCCCATTTCTAATCACCTCCCGAGGGTCAGTAAACACCCTCGGGAGGTATTTAATTATTAAGTTGGTTCGGCGGCTGGCTTACGGCCCGAACCCACGGTTTTTCTGACGTTCCCCCTGACCGTTCGGTTGTTGGTGCTGGTTCTCTGGCCCCTGACAGGCAAACCCTTGAGATGACGCAGTCCCCTCCAAGAACCAATATCTTTTAATCTTTTAATATTCATCATCCGCTCTCTCCTCAAATCGCCTTCAATCTTATAGGTTTTCTCAATCAGGTCCTTAAGCTGGTTGATTTCGGCCGGAGTGAGCTGGGTGGCTTTGGCTGCGGGATCTATCTTGGTTTCGCTCAAAACTTTCTTACTCAAAGAACGGCCTATGCCGTAAATATAGGTCAGCGCTATCTCTATTTGTTTGTTTTCGGGTATATTAACCCCGGCAATACGCGGCATATAACAAAAAATTAACCCTGGCGTTGTTTGTGTTTCGGGTTTTTACAGATGACATAAATTTTTCCTTTACGTCGAACTATTTTGCAATGACTGCAGATTGTTTTGACCGATGGTTGTACCTTCATAAAAAATCATCGAATAGCGAATCAGTTGCGAATTTACGAATTCGTATATTCGTATTTTTTCGTTATTCGTTGATTTATTTATTTTCCTCGATAAACTATCCTGCCTTTAGTGGCGTCGTAAGGACTCATTTCCACGGTGACTTTGTCGCCCGGCAAAATCCTGATATGGAACAGGCGTAATTTTCCGGCCAGATGGGCGGTAATTTCTCTGCCGTCATCTAATTTCACCTTAAAATGAGTACTGGGAAGCGCCTCTAAAACTAATCCGTTATATCTTAGGATTTTCTTATCTGATTTCATTAATTAATATATAACTAAGGATAGCAGACAACTAAAAGTTAGTCAAGACGGAGCTTGATTTTAATTCGGCTGATGTCATCCGGCACGATACGGCTCCAAAAAGGCCAAATCCTGACTTGTGCCCGGCTAATTTCCGGAAACTTGTTCAGGGCTGAAACCACATCGTTCATCCCAAAGTTTTTAACGTCTTCCTTAACCAAGGTTTCGTTGAAAGCGCTATAAACTACCGCTGATATCCTGAGGTCTAAAACCATCTCTCGCTTAACTAAATCAACACTCTTTAAAGTATAGCTCAAAACAAGAGAACCAGCAACCAATTCTTTCCCTCGGGTAATTTTGCTCTGCACATAGGCCTTAGCAAAATCTACTGATTCGACTTTTTTGAAAACCAGGGCCTTGGCTTCAGCTTTGGCCTGAAAAGTAAAATTATCTACGGCTTGACCGACCCCTGCTAAGGGTTTCGCTTCAATCACATTCGCCTCAATGGCGTCTTCAAGCAAAACATAGTCTTCGGGAGAGATGAAATTTTTTAAAGCTGATTTACTATCAGCTAGGGCCTTTTCCGTGATAACCCGTTCGGCTTTATGCAGGTCTTCTTGGTTGACTACGGTGGCTTCGGTTTTGATGCCGCCGCTCATAGGCAAAGAAGATTTCCCGTAAACCGACGTATATCTGGGACTGCCTTTCAAGCCCGGAATGGAAAAAGTGCAGGGGCCGATATTGTATTCGGCGCCAGCGCTGGAAGCGGCCACCGGTACATCAAGTTGCGCCTGCGAAGGGATGACTACTTTTTCTTTTGTTTTAAATTCCTTTAAGGTATCTCCCTCAAAGCACCAAAGCCGCGTATTTTGCACCAGCGTCTGGGGGAGAGAATAGTTATTGTAAATTCTGACCACGCCTTCTGCTTTTTCTGCTTTGACGGCTTTGCCGGTGGCAGCAAAATCTTGGCTTGTTAGTTGCGTTTGCGTCATCAGCTCCCCTACTGGCGAAAACTGGGTTGTCAATTCCATTGTTTCTTTTACCGGCCAAATTTCTATTTCGGCTTGGGGCTTAATAAAAATAAAACAAAGAACGCCGACCAATAGCACTCCAGCTGTCATGAAAATCGGCTTTTTAAAACGAAACTTTTTCCGAGCCCCTGAGGATTTCTTAGGCAAAGATTCCTTAGCAGCTTTGACGATTTTGGGCGACGGCGGAGTAATATCAAAAATCTTTCTCTTGTTGACCATAGATGATTGCTTTAATTCTTCTGACGCCGGCCCCGGACGATTCTTCTTGAATAATCTTCAAACAACCGAGCTCCCTGGTTCTTTTAACATGAGGTCCGGCGCAAATCTCTTTGGAAAAACTATCGATGGAAAAAACCGTCACTCGCTCGGGATATTTTTCTTTAAAAAAAGCCAGGGCACCCTGCTTGATAGCTTCATTATAGCTCATTTCCGTCTTTTTAACCTCCAGGTCTTCCTGAATCTTCTGGTTAACCAATCCTTCAACTTTTTTAATTTCCATCTCGCTCATTTTCTGGGGGTGGGAGAAATCAAAACGCAATCTGGAAGAAGTGATATCAGAGCCCATTTGCTTGACCTCAGAACCCAAGACCTCCCTTAAGGCTGCCTGGAGCAAGTGGGTGGCCGTATGAAGCCTGGGTGAAAACTTCCCCCCGCCGCCGAATTTGCTCTCCGCTCCGGCCCGGGAAACTTCCTGATGAGACTCCAGCTCTTTATCGAAATCTTCTTTCGTTAGGGCCGCGGCTTTAAGCCCGCCGATTTCTTTAATCACTTCATAAGGCAACCCGAAGCTCTCGTAAAGCTTAAATGCTTCTTTGGCATCAATCTCCCCCATTTTTTTAAACTCTGCCAATCCCTTATCGAGCGCTTGATTGAATTTTCTGGATTCCTCGTCAAAAACAGCGTTCGCCGTATTTTTATCGAGATCGGGATAAAAATCTTGGTACTCTTGAACCACCAAATTAAATAATTTTTTGAGGGCTGTACCATCTTTTATTAAAACAATCATGCGGCGCAAAAGCCGCCTCAAAACATAGCCTGTTTCTTTATTGAAGGGCCGCACGCCGTCGGAAATCAAAAAAACAATGCCCCGGGCATGGTCGGAAACGATTCTTTTTTGGCGCTCCGATAGACTGTCCGGCAACGCTTCCATCAACGGCTCGAACAGGTCGGTTTCAAAGATACTTTTTTTGCCCTGTGCGATCATGCCGACTCTTTCAAGCCCCCACCCAACATCAACTCCTTTCTGCGCTAAAGGTGTCAGAGAACCGTCTTTAGCGCAAAAATATTCCACAAAAACCAGGGTGGCTACTTCCAGCCCGTCTATATAAACCTCGTTCGCCGCACCGCAAGGCCCCTCGTCGCCCACGGGCCCCCAGACGTTATCCTTCTTTGGATTTTTTTTGATTTGCTTCTCTGGTAAAAACTTCAGCCACGTTTGGTATGATTCTTCATCAAAAGGAATTTTCTCGTCCCCCTCAAAAACCGTGGCCGTTATCCTATCAACAGAAATTTTTAAAACTTTCGTGAGAAATTCAAAAGTCCATTCTATTGTTTCTTTCTTGAAATAATCACCAAAAGAAAAATGCCCCAGCATCTCAAGAAACGTCAGGTGGCTGACGTCGCCCACATTATCAATATCGGAAGTCCTGAAACATTTTTGGCAAGAAGCGACTCTTGGGCCATAGGGTGATTCTTTGCCCAAAAAATACTCCTTAAACTGCTGCATGCCGGCCGTCGTCAACAGCACGGAAGAGTCAGCCGGTAAAAGAGAAGATGAGGGCACTATTTTATGCCCTTTTTTCTCAAAAAACTTCAAAAACTCCTGCCGTAATTTCTTAGAGTCCATTTAGCGAGATTTTAATTTATGAAAATCGAAGCTGGAAAAGAGAACGAAGTTCTCTTTAACTCCAATTATTATTATAGAGAATTAAAGGTTTTTGAGCAACTCTTAAGCACATCTACTTGACACCACTTTTCAAATTGCTACAATTAGATCAGAAATATAGCGAAGAATTAAAATTCTTCTTTATACTTTTTCACTCCATTCAAAATTATGCCAGAAGAAAATCTCAAACAATTTAAAGATGAAATCTGTCGCCATTTTGATGTTGTGTCGGAAAGAGTGGAAAATAAAATTGGGGTTGTCTCTGAACAAGTTGCCGCAAATACTGAAACATTAGAAACAATCAAGCTTGATATTGAACTTATTAAAAACGACCTCAAACAGAAAGTTTCCCGCGAAGAATTCGTCATCCTTGAAAAAAGAATCAGCTTGCTCGAAGCAAAACGAAGATAATTTTCTGTTTAGTCCACAAACTTGAATTAGCGGGATCATTTCCCGCTAATTTATTTTAAGCAAAAAGGCCAAGGGTGCTCCCATGAGCCATTGGTATTCCTTAAGAAAGAGGATAATGGCTGACTGAGAGCGCCTCTGACCTTATTTCCCTTTCAGAAACTGCTAATTTTAGTAATCTCTGAAAGGGAGAGGAAGATAGAAGTGTTTGAGTTCTACCTCCCCCTTTATTTTCTCTGTTTGACCAAATCGCTTTCGCTATTTTTGGTCAAAGGCGGGTGGCTAATATGTTAGCGTCAGGTTTTAGGCCTGAGTGCGTGCGTTAATTTTCCCGTAGAGCCGCGCGCAAGCTCTTGATGATGCGATTCCGTGATGCTATTTTTTGCTTCGCCATTTCAAGAAAAAGCTCTGCGTTTTCGCGAGAAAGCTTCTCGCCTTCGAGCATAAGCTTTAGATGTTCAACCTCCAAGTCAAACATCTCGTTTCTCTCAGTCGAATTCCTTAGCTCTTCTAAAGACCACTCTAAATCGAAATCCCAATACCATGGATTTAACTCTAGAGTATGGACATGCTTGGCACCACAATTTGAGCAATGAGCCCATTTTTGTGACGCCACACAATCATCCTCTACGGCCTTTGTTAAGCAGAAAGGGCATTTCTCGACAGAAACTACCTCAACGCAATCGAGATCGTACTGTATCTTTGACCCATCATAAATCCTCATTTTTCTCCTCTGCCACCCGCCAAGGCAACAGAGCGCCACTATTTTCACAGCAGCGAGGTGGCCTCTTTTGACATAAGTCTGAAAGGCCACTTCGCCGCCGTGAAAAATATTACAAAGAACTCTTTTAATCTCTTAAGTCCGCAATACTTATTACGAACTTGAGAGATTGGAGAATTTACTGAAGGGATAGTGAGATTCCTTTAGAAAATTCTCCTTACTCTTCGGCCTACTTAGATGCTTCTTTGTAGGCCACTGCGTCTTCCCTCTTTAGGAAGACGATGCCGTTAACGACGTAATACGCCATCTTGGCACCTCCTTTTTTTATTTTCTAAACAAACAAACGACTTCTCTAAGAGAGAGTCGCCTGTAGAATTATGGTAAGAAAGACTGCCTAAGCTCACTCTCTCTTTATGTTTCTATTATAGCACGCCTTGCAAAATCTGTCAAGCCCCTGTCGTGGTTCAATACCTTGTAACCACCTTATTGTACAATTATGGATATGGCCTATTCTCAAAACCCCAACCTGCCTCGGGT
>MHMH01000007.1 GCA_001819335.1 Candidatus Nealsonbacteria bacterium RIFCSPLOWO2_01_FULL_43_32
TTTATTGTTTTGGCCATATTTACACACATATACCGAAACTATATCAGCTTCGGTAGAACCCGCCATATGTCTGTATACATTACCATTCTTTCTTGACGTAGAGGTTCAAGACGCGGGCAGCGGCAAGAGCGGCGCCACCAATGTGATGCGCACCACTCATGACCGATTACTTGGACTGATTGTAGGCATTATCGACGGAGGCGTTAAGGGCACCCTATGGATCTTTGTGATTTACATCATCTTCGGCTTGGCTTTTAACCTTCAGTGGATGGTTTATGCCTGTTTAGTTGCGGTGCTTTTGGGCCATATTTTCCCGGTGCTGACTAACTTTAAAACGGGCGGCGCTGGTATTGCCATTTTAATCGGCGGACCCATGGTATTTGTGCCGGGACTGGCCTATGCCTTAGCCATTTTGGCCTGGTTGCTGACTTTCCAGCTTACCAAGGGAGTTAAGTTCCTCTGCAATATCATGGCCGTGACTGTTTTGCTTTTAACAGGAATAGCTTTTCATTTTTCCTGGCTGTTTCTGGGATTCTGTTTTTTTGCCGTAGGATTGACGAGTCTTGCTCATCGCCAGAATTTTTACAGACTCTCTCGCGGTCAAGAAGCAAAGTCTACTTGGGAGGATTTGGGGAAATCAATCTTGAAACTGGGAGAAATCTTTAAGAAGAAGCGAGAAGGGTTGCCATAATAGCAACCCTTTTGTATAATATAAACAATGGCGATGAAGCACTGCTTCGCCTTTATCTGCGTCCCGCAAAGCGGGACTTGATGTATGAAAATTTCTCACAAAACTCTAGAATTCCAAACCAAAGGAGAGTTTGATTTCATTGATTTCACCAGCGAAGTTGAAAAATTCGTCGCCGAAACCCAAATCAAAAACGGCCTGGTTAATATTCAAACGCTGCACACTACGGCGTCTTTATTTTTGAATGAAAACGAGCCTATGCTTCTCGATGATTTTAAAAATCATCTAACGAGGATTTTCCCTAAAGATTTGAGTTACAATCATAATGATTTCACCCGTAGAACGGTCCATATGCACGAAGATGAATGCAAAAACGCTCATTCGCATTGCCAATCCCTGCATCTGCCGTCAAACCTTGTCTTAAATATTATTGACGGCAAAATGCAATTGGGGCACTGGCAAAGAATTTTTCTGGTAGAATTAGATAAAATTAAATTAAGAAAGGTTCAAATCCAAGTAATGGGGGAGTAATCTAATGAAAAGAATTCTTAACACAGAAACAATCAAATATCTAGGTGAAAAAGTGAAGGTTTGCGGCTGGGTTAATACAAGAAGAGACCACGGCGGCATAATTTTCCTTGACTTAAGGGACAGGACGGGCCTGCTCCAGGTTGTTTGTTCTCCGGAATTGGTCAAAGACATTAAAGAAGAGTTTGTTTTGGAAATTGAGGGCACTATCCAAAAAAGACCGCTCAAAATGAAGAACGAAGAAATTAAAACCGGCGAGATTGAATTGAAAGCCGAAAAAGTCAAAATATTGGCTCAAGCAGCGGTCCTGCCCTTTGATTATCTTTCAAAAACAGCCGACTTAAAACTGCCCACTTTCTTGGATTACCGTCCTTTAATGATCAGAGACCCGAAAATCAAAGCCATTTTCAAGGTCGGAGAAATCAGCACCAATAGTTTTAAAAATACCTTAAGAAACTTGGACTTTACCGAATTTCAATCACCCAGTATTGTGCCGGCCGTAGCCGAAGGCGGGGCCGAAGTTTTCCACATTAATTATTACAAGTACGACGCTTTCCTGGCGCAAAGCCCCCAACTGTATAAACAAATTATGATAGGGGCTTTTGAAAGAGTCTTTACCGTGGCCCACGTTTTTAGAGCCGAACCGAGCGTCACCACCCGCCATCTGGCTGAATACATCAGCTTAGACGCCGAGGTGGCTTTTATCGAGTCCTGGGAAGAGCTGATGGACATTTGTGAAATCATTATGAAAAACGTTTTTTCCGACCTTAAAAAAAATTGCTCTCAAGAGTTAGCCCTGTACCAAGCGGCCGTCCCGACTTTAACTGTAAAAATCCCGAGACTGAAGATGAGAGAAGCTCAAAAGATTATTTTTGAAAGAACCGGCCAAGACCATCGAAAAGAGCCTGATTTAACGCCGGAGGATGAAAAAGAAATTTGCCAGTTTGCCAAAGAAAAGTACGGCTCAGAGTTAATTTTTATCACTCATTACCCAATCAAAAAAAGGCCTTTTTATACTCTGGCCGACCCAGAAGACCAAGAGTTCACTTTAAGCTTTGACCTGCTTTATCAAGGATTGGAAATTGCGACCGGCGGCCAGCGGATTCATCAATACGAAACGTTGGTCAAAAATATTAAAAAATGGGGCAACAAACCTAAGGATTTTGCTTTTTATCTCCAGGCCTTTGAATACGGCCTGCCGCCGGAAGGAGGCTTTGCTTTTGGCCTGGAAAGAATCGTCAAGCAGGTCTTAGGGTTAAAAAATATCCGTGAAGCTACGCCTTTCTCAAGAGACATGGAACGGATTGACCAAAGACTTTCTCTTAAAAAGAAACATGGCAAGAAACCTTAAATATTTTTTAATCTCTTTGGTTTTAAGCTTGCCTTTCTGGTGGGGGATTAAGAGCTTTTCAGCCAATTTAGATGATTTTTTTTATTACCGAGAACTGACCGTCAATCCCAAGATACTTACTGCCCGGGCCAACCAGCTGGCTTTTGAAGAAAACCTTAAAAACTTAAAACCCATACGCCAAGCTCAAGTGCCCAGTTTAACGCTCAACGCCAAATCAGCCATCTCTTTACTGGTGGATGACCAGGGCGAAGGCAGGATTCTGTTCAACAGAACTGTTAACGAACCATTACCCATAGCCAGCCTGACTAAATTAATGACCGCTTTGGTTGTTTTGAAAAAATATGACTTGGCTAAGGAAATTAAAATCTCCAAAGAAGCAGTCAGCATGGAAGAAAATCTAGGCAAGCTCAACGTGGGGGAAATGCTTTCGGTGGAGTACTTGCTTTATCCCTTGCTGATGGAATCAAGCAATGACGCGGCTTTTGCTTTAGCCAATGATTATGATGGCATGAATGCAGAGGCTTTTGTTGAGCTGATGAATGCCGAAGCTCAAAAGTTGGGTCTTAAAAATACGCATTTTGTCAACGTGACCGGACTTGATCCCGAGAATTTAGCTGAAATAAACTATGCCAGCGCCTATGACTTAACCATGCTCGCCCAAGAATTATTAAAAAGTCCCTTGATTCGGCAGATTTTTTCAACGGCTAAAATTAATCTCTACGGACCGGAACTTATCAATAGTAATGGATTTTTGGGCAGAATCCCGGGCGTCATCGGCGGCAAGACCGGTTATACCGAAAGAGCCCTGGGCTGTTTTCTTTTAATTTTCGAGGCGCCCAAAGCCAATCAATACTTAATCAATGTAATTCTGGGGGCTGACGATCGCTCCGTAGAGATGGAAAAATTAATTAACTGGCTCAACGAAGCTTATAAGTGGTAAGATGCTCTATTTACCCAACGCGGCCATTGATGTGATTAAAATATTCGGCTTGGGAACTTTAAGCTTTGTTTTGGCTTTTTGGCTCACGCCCCTGCTCACCAGGTTTTTATACAGGCATCAGCTCTGGCGCAAAACCGTCAGAACCCAAGCCATTGACGGCAAAGATTTAACCTTTTTTCAAAAGTTCCATTCTAAAGGCGAAACGCACACGCCCCGGTTCGGCGGCCTTTTAATTTGGATTATTCCTTTATTTCTGGCCGTTTTTTTCTATTTGCTCTATAAAGCAGATACCGGCATTTGGTGGCTGCAAAAACTCAATTTTTTAAATAGAGGGCAAACCTGGCTGCCTTTTTTCGCTTTGCTTTCTGCTTCTTTGGTGGGTTTGGTGGACGATATTCTGCAGGTGAAAGGCAAAGGAAAATATATTGCCGGCGGATTAAGTTTAAAACAAAGAATTATTCTCATGGGCCTGGTCGGGGCGGTGGGCGCCTGGTGGTTTTTTGCTAAATTAGGTTGGTCCACTTTGCATGTGCCGGGCTTAGGTGACTTGGAAATCGGTATTTGGTATCTGCCTTTGTTTATCTTGGTGATGATGGCTACTTATTCCGGCGGAGTGATTGACGGTCTGGATGGTTTGGCCGGCGGAGCGTTTGCCGCTATCTTCGGCGCGTTTGCGGGCATTGCTTTATTTGTGGGACAAGTTAATTTGGCTGCTTTTTGCGCGGTCATCCTGGGGGCGCTTTTGGCTTTTTTGTGGTTTAATATTCCGCCGGCCCGTTTCTATATGGGAGAAACCGGTATGATGGGGTTGACAGCCGCTTTAACCGTGGTCGCTTTTCTGACCGACTCTGTTTTGGTCCTGCCTATTATCGGCTTTTTGCTGGTGATTGAATCTGGCTCGGTCATTCTGCAGCTGCTTTCTAAAAAATTCAGGCACAAGAAACTATTTTTAGCTGCGCCCATTCATCACCATTTTGAAGCTAAAAACTGGCCGCCTTATCAGGTGACCATGCGCTTCTGGATTATCGGAGTAGTGGCAGCCCTCATCGGCATGGCCATCAGGTTACTGGGGTAAGTTAAGCGACTTCGGGAGTCACTTAAGATATTGCCACTCCTCTTTTTAGGAGAAAACCGCCAAATGTGTGTACACATTACCCAAATGATAGAGAACGTTTAAGATGGTCTTAAAAAAGAACCCACAAAAGAAGGGGTAAGACAAACACGGCCTTACCTCTTTTTAATTACTTAAAAGCCAAACCAGGTATTATACCTCTTCGAATCGCCACTATACCTGACGGCTAGGTTTTTTGGTATAATGGGTAAGCGAAGAGGAGTTCGTCCTCTTCTTAATCTTCGTCCCGTAAAGCGGGACTTGATATATGAAAGCAGAAACTTTGCGCAAAAAATACCCCAGGTTCGTCTACCAAAAATACTCTTACCGCGTCAAAAGAGGCGGCTTAAGGGTTTATTTTCATTTTAAGATTGAACCCAATATCGTTTTCAGACCCAGAATCACGATTAAAAACATACCCGAAGGCCGTCTGGAAAAAATCGGCAAAAGAGCTTTGGACAACTTCGTTTTTCATCTGGGGCTCATGGAAATACCCAGCTACTGGAAAGCAACCTGTTCCCCGGAAATAGCGGTGCAGGCGGGCTATTTGGACAAGAATCAAGTTGGCTGGTGGCACGAATTGATTATCAAGGGTATGGGCCAGTATTTCTACGAAAATAGGATTGACTGGCGAGACCGGAATTTCCTGAAAATTAGCATCAATCCCGGCATCGCGGCTCCGGCTTTGGCCATATCCGACCTTGAGCTTAAAGACGACTCTTTAATACCTATTGGCGGGGGCAAAGACTCGATTGTCACCTTAAATCTCCTAAAAAAGCAAGATGGAAGAATAAATTGCTTTCTGCTCAACCCGAGCAAGGCCCAAAAAAGAGTGGCCAAAATAGCCGGTATCAAATCGCCGATTATAGTGGAAAGAAGCATTGACGCCAAGCTCCTTGATTTAAACGAGCAAGGTTATCTTAACGGCCACACTCCCCTTACTGCTGTTCTTTCGTTCTTGGCTGCTTTCTGTGCTGTGCTTTTTGACTATAAAAATATCGCTTTTTCTAACGAAAAAAGCGCCAACGAGGGCAACGTCTCTTATCTTGGCAAAACCGTCAACCACCAGTGGGCGAAAACCTCCGAGTTTGAAAAAATGTTCAAAGCTTACTGCCAGAAATATTTGGCTAAAAATATAAATTATTTCAGCTTTTTGAGAAAATACACGGAATTGCAAATCGCCCAAATATTTGCGAAGTACCCGAAGTATTTTGCGACCTTCTCCAGCTGCAATAGGGGAATAAAAATAGGGGAGCGGTGGTGCAACAGGTGCCCTAAATGTTTGTTTACTTATCTTGTGCTTTATCCGTTCCTCGCTGAAAGAGATTTGCACCAAATCTTTGGCCAGGACCTTTTTGAAAACAAAAAACTCTTGCCCGTTATGAAAAACCTGATAGGGGAGGGTCGGCATAAGCCCTTTGAGTGTGTGGGTACCTATCGGGAAAGCCGGCTGGCTTTGCGTCTGGCTTTGAAAAAAGCCAAAAGAGTAGGCAAGATCCCCTATATCTTGCAAAAATTCAATGATGACATCGAATAAATCAAAAAATAGTAGTAGCCCCGCACCAAATTTTGTAAGAAATAATAAGAATTTCAAAAAACTATGGCAAAATTGGTACGGGGCGAGAATTGCCATTCTCGGTTTTGGCCGGGAGGGCAAAGACACCCTTTTATTTTTAAATAAACTATTCCCGAAAAAGAAAATCGGCATCGCTGACAGAAGTTGCTCGGCTAAGCCGAGCAACCAAAAAGAAAAAAATATTAAACTCCATCTTGGTAAAAATTATCTCAGTGCTCTTAAAAATTACGACGTTATCATCAAATCGCCCGGCATTCCCTTTAAGATTCTGCCGAAATCAGTCTTAAGCAAAATCACGACGCAGACTGAAATATTTTTTAACAACTGTCCAGGGAAAATCATCGGCATAACCGGCACCAAAGGGAAAAGCACGACGTCCTCTTGGATATACCAGACGCTCAAGAGCGGGGGAGTCAAGGCGCATCTGGTGGGCAATATCGGCCAGCCGGTTTTAACGTCATTGCTCAAAGCTAAAAAAGACGATGTTTTTGTTTACGAATTATCGTCCCATCAGCTCTGTAGCCTTAAAAAATCTCCTCAGATAGCCGTGCTTTTAAATATCTACCCCGAGCATCTGGACTATTACCGAAGCTTTAATGATTATGTTAATGCGAAGGCCAATATCGCCAAGTATCAAAATAAAAATAACTGTTTGATTTATAATGCCCGAGACCTCTTGGTCAAAAAAATAGCTAACAAATCCCAAGCTAAAAAAATACCAATCCAAGGCAAGTACTACGAATTAAATAAAGCAGCGGCCAAAGAGGTAGCTAAAATCTTTAGAGTGCCCGCGCTTAAGGAACTCGCGTTCCTGCCCCACCGCCTGGAACTGGTCGGCCGATTCAAAGGAATTGAGTTTTACAATGATTCTTTATCCACCATCCCCGAAACCGCGATTGAGGCTTTGGATTTTCTGGGCAATAAGGTGCAAACCCTGATTCTGGGCGGGTTTGACAGGGGATTAAGTTTTGAAAAACTGGCCCTGCGCATCAAAAAAAGCCAAGTCAAAACCTTGATTTTATTCCCCACTACCGGCCAGAGGATTTACAGAGAACTGTCCCCTGTCAGTAATAGAGGACAGTTCTCTGTATTTTTCGTAAAAAACATGGAAACTGCGGTTAAATTGGCTTATCAACATACCAAGAAAGGAAAAGTCTGCCTGCTCTCGCCGGCCTCACCCAGCTTCGGCCTTTTCAAAGACTATGAAGAAAGAGGGAATCTGTTTAAAAAATTCATCAGCATGTTAAGATAGATCCATGAGAAGGCCAAAAGAATCAAGCCATAAGCCGGATTACGTACTGCTGGCTGTTGCCGGCTTTTTGGTTTTGTTGGGCATTATTGCCCTTACCAGCGTTTCAACCGCTTTTTCTCTGGTTCAAAAGGGTTCAACTGTTTTCTATCTTTCCTGGCATATTAGCTTCGGGGTGCTCGGAGGAAGTATTTTGGGTCTTTTGGCATACAAAATATCCTTATCTCGTCTCAAAACAAAGTCACCCCAGTTGCTTTTTTTGAATCTCTTTTTGATGCTCTTAGTTTTTTTACCCAAAATCGGCGTCACCTCAGGCGGAGCCAAGCGCTGGATTGACCTCGGCTTTGCCACGTTCCAGCCTTCAGAATTTTTGAAAATTACTACGATTCTTTATTTGGCCTTTTGGCTCTCACAACGCCAGACTAAACTTTTTTCCACTTTTGCTGCTTTCTTTACTATTCTGGGCATTATTGGCGCCTTGCTCGTTTTGCAGCGCGACATCAGCACCTTAGTGGTAATTACGATTTGTGCTTTGGCAATATATTTTTTATCAGGCAGCTCTCTTAAACATATTCTTCTGCTCATTCCCGTGGGTTTGGCCGCCCTGGCGGCCTTAATCAAATTTGAAGCGTATAGGTTGGAAAGGTTTTTAGTTTTTATCAAACCGGATATTGACCCCCTGGGCTTGAGCTATCAGCTTAAACAGGCCTTGATTGCCATTGGCTCCGGAGGGATTTTCGGGCGTTCGCCGGGCATGAGCCTGCAAAAGTTTTCTCTGCCCCAACCCATGTCTGATTCGATTTTCGCCGTGATTGCCGAAGAATGGGGATTTCTGGGCAGTTTATTCTTAATAGGTCTTTTCTTAACTTTTGCCTGGCGAGGCATAGTCATCGTCAAAAAAACCCAGGATAAATTTTACCAATTAACCGCCCTGGGCATTACCGTCTGGCTCACCTTGCAGGCTTTTGTTAATATTGGTTCAATGGTCGGAATTTTGCCCTTAACCGGCATTCCTTTGCCCTTTATCAGTTATGGCGGCTCGGCTTTAATGGCAGAACTTGCGGGCCTGGGCATACTGCTTAATATTTCCAAACATGCCTAAAAATAACAGACCGATTAAAATACTTTTTACCGGCGGCGGGACAGCGGGCCACATTTTTCCCATTATTGCGCTGACCAGAGAAATCAGAAGGTCGGGCCTTAATGCGAATTTCTTTTATTTCGGGCCCAAAGACGATTTCTCTGCCATACTGCTTTCGCAAGAGGATGTCAGTATCAAGACGATTTTTGCCGGCAAAATCAGAAGGTATTGGGGATTCCAAAGTATTTTGCAGAATATGGCTGATGTTCTCTTGAAGGTGCCTTTGGGAATTTTACAATCTTTCTTTTATGTTTTCTTTTTAGCGCCTGACTTTATTTTCAGCAAAGGCGGCTATGGCTCTCTCGGCCCGGTAATTTCGGCTTGGATTCTGCAGATACCGGTTTTTCTTCACGAATCAGACGTTAGCCCTGGTTTAGCGAACAGGTTTTTAAGCCGCTTCAGCACTCAGATTTTCGTGGCTTTCCCCATAGAGCAAACCGAATATTTTTCTGACAATAAAATAATTGCCGTGGGCAATCCCTTAAGAAGAGAGATTTTAACCGGCTCTCGCGAAGAAGCCAAAAAGTTATTCAATTTAAAAAGAGGCAAGCCCGTTATTTTAATCTTAGGGGGTTCCCAGGGCGCTCAAAAAATCAATGATACGATGCTCAATATTCTGCCGGAAATATTAACAGATTTTGAATTGATTCACCAAACCGGCGAGAAAAACTTCCCAAGCGTCAGAGAAGAAGCTAAAGTGGTTATTAATAAAGAATTGGAAGAATATTATCATCCCGCAGCTTTTTTGAAAGAAATAGAACTGAGAGAGGCCTTGAGCGTGGCTGACTTGGTGGTCAGCCGGGCGGGTTCGGGCGCTATCTTTGAGATTGCCGCTTGCGGGAAACCGAGCATCTTAATCCCTTTGACCATTTCCGCTCAAGACCATCAGGTAAAAAACGCTTATGCTTACGCTCAAAACCAAGCGGCTCTGGTCATGGAAGAAGCCAACCTGACGCCTCATTTCTTTTTGGAGAAAGTAAAATATCTTTTTTCTCATCCTCAAGAACTGGAGAAAATGAGAAGAGGCGCCGGAATTTTTGCCAAACCCGACTCCGCCCAGGTTCTGGCTCAATACATTATTGATTATTTAACAAAATAGAGACGGCTTCTTTATTGATTATCAATAGTAGCTAAATTAAGCGACTTCGGGAGTCACTTAATTAATTTTTTATTTAGAGAAAATATGTTAAGCTAGAATTGAAGATTTATGGCTCAAGATTTGAGAGATTTAATGGGAGGGCCTAGAGTGAGAATGGCGCCTTCGCCCACGGGACTGTTGCACGTGGGCCTGGCCCGAACCGCGCTTTTTAACTACCTTTTTGCCCAAAAAGAGGGCGGTAAATTTATTTTGCGGATTGAAGACACTGACCGGGAGAGGTCTGACCCCAAATTTGAAAAAGATATTGTTGAAGGTTTGCAGTGGCTGGGCATTAAATGGGATGAATTTTACCGCCAGAGCGAAAGAATTGCCATTTATACTCAATATTTAGAAAAACTTTTGAAAGAAAGTAAGGCCTACTATTGTTTTTGTTCGGAAGACGAACTTGAAAGTAAAAGACAGGACCAGATGAGCAGGGGAGAGGCACCCAAATATAACGGCAAGTGCCGGGAACTTCAAGCAGCTGAAGTAAAAAAATATTTAGCCGAGAACAAACCGTCAATTATCAGATTTAAAGCTACATCTAAAAAAGTAATGTTTCATGACTTGATCCGCGGCCAGTTAGAATTTGATTCTTCTTTAGTAGGGGACATCGCCATTGCTAAAGACTTAGCCACTCCTCTGTATAACTTTGCGGTAGTGGTTGATGATTTTGCAATGAAGATTACCCATGTCATCAGGGGCGAAGACCATATTTCCAATACTCCCAAGCAAATTCTCCTCCAGGAAGCCTTGGACTTCCCTCAAGTGCAATATGCTCATCTACCCTTGATTTTAGGCCCTGACAGGAGCAAATTAAGTAAAAGGCACGGCGCCGTGTCGGTGGCTGATTATAAGAAAGATGGGTATTTACCCGAAACCCTGGTTAATTTTATGGCCTTTTTAGGCTGGAACCCGGGCGGAGAAAGAGAGATTTTTAACCTGCCTTCTCTGGTAAAAGAATTCTCTTTGGAAAACGTCCAGAAGTCAGGCGCCATCTTTAATCTTAAAAGACTGGATTATTTAAACGGTTTTTATATCAGGCAGAAATCAATTAAAAAGCTGGCTGAACTCTGTAAGAGCTATCTGCCCGAAGCAGACCAAAGTGAACTTGAAAAAATCGTAGGCATTTATCAAGAAAGATTGAAAAAACTTTCCGAAATTAAAGAATTGGCTGGTTTCTTTTTTCAAGACAAGTTAGTATATGATAAAGAGCTTTTAAAATGGAAAAATATGACCGACAAGGAAATCAGTCAATCCCTTGACAAATCAGAAAATCTCTTGTCTAAAATAAAAGAAGCAAGCTGGACCAAAGAAAATATAGAAAAGGTTTTAATGCCCGAGGCCGAGAGGGTAAAGGATAGGGGATACCTGCTCTGGCCGTTAAGGGTTGCTTTGACGGGACAAAAGGCATCGGCCGGCCCGTTTGAAATAGCCGCCATTTCAGGCAAGGAAAAAACACTTAAAAGAATTCAAAATGCAAAACTCAAAATGCAAAATAATAATTAATTCTTTACTGATTGTTAGTTTATTGGCGCCTACTTTTACTTTAGCCCAGGGATTAGAGCAACCTCAGACTATTGAAGAGGCCGAGAGTTTGGGTCTCAAGATTTTGACCGCCCTGCCTGGGGCGGTCAAAAAGGCCTGGCAGGAAGAGGCCCTGCCTCTAATACTTAAGATGTGGCATTGGGCCAAAAACGTCTGGGATAGTTATCTTAGTTCCTGGGTTAACGATTTATGGAAAAAGTTATTAAATTTGGTGGGCAAAGAATCGCCGGACATCAAACAGGAGTTTCAGAAAGAAAAACAGGAAATGCAGCAGGACCTTTGGGACAGATTTAAAGACCTGCTGAAATAAGAGGCATAAATCTGGCAGGGGAGGTACTTGACCCCGCCGTTTGGCGGGGTTATGCTGAATACAGGTATTGTCGCACAATAATGCTAAAGCGACCTTATATAAGGGCATGGAAAAATCAGACCAAACCATTATCAAATACATTCCCGACTTCCTGGACTACTGTGAAGTGGAAAAAGGCCTGGCTGATAAAACCCAGGAAAACTATCAGCGCTATCTCAATAGATTCGTTGAATGGCTGCAAAAGACCAATAAGCAGGATATGAAACCTCACGAGCTGACGGCTGAAGATGTCTGGGCTTACCGGCTCTATTTATCCCGCTCTCAAGGCGAAAAAGGCCGGGTTTTGAAGAAGGTCAGCCAGGCCTACTATTTAATCGCTTTAAGGGCCATTTTAGGCTATTTTGTGGCCAAAGACGTGGTTTCACTACCCCCGGACAAAATAACCCTGCCTAAGGACGTCAGGGGCTCTAAAACCGTTAAATTCCTCACCTTAGAGCAGGTGGAGAAGCTGTTACTGGCTCCGGACATCAAAACCAAGTCCGGCTTAAGGGACAGGGCTATTTTAGAGTCATTTTTCTCCACCGGCTTGAGAATCGCGGAATTAGTCGCTTTGAACAAAGAACAATTTGCTAATATTAGAAATAAAAAAGAATTCGAGTTAAGCATCATCGGCAAAGGCAACAATCCTCGGACCGTTTATTTTTCCGAAAGAGCCCTTTTATGGCTCAAAAAATATCTAGAATCCCACCAGGACAAACATAAGCCCTTATTTATCAATTATAAGGCCGGCGAAGACCTGGAGGCGCGCCTGACCGCCCGTTCCATAGAAAGAATCGTCAAAAAATATGCTATTTTAAGCGGCATACCTTTTTTTACTACTCCCCATACCATTCGCCATTCTTATGCCACTGATTTATTAAACCAAGGCGTTGATTTAAGGACTATCCAGGAATTTCTGGGCCATCGCAGTATCACCAGCACCCAAATCTATACCCATGTCACCAATAAAAGACTAAAAGACATCCACCGTCAGTTCCATAGCGGTAAAAATTTAAAAGCTTAACATTGGATAAGAAGAGAAAAAGTAAAAGCGGGCATCCCTTTTTGAGACACCCGCCTTTTGATTTGGAGATGAGCTCCGATTATCTGCCGGGGACAGCGAGTCGGACGAATTCCTGGGCCGAAGACGGCTTCTCAATAAAAACTAATCCATCAAGGGGCACCGGAGACCCTTTTGGCGAAGGCATTAAACCGGTGAAAATAACTACCCTTGTTGCGGGGTAACTGTCCTTGACCACCCTGGCTTCCTGGAGCATGTTGGCTGAAATAAAGATTAAGGACGATGCGCCTGACTGCGCTAACAAACCCTTTGCCTCCTCAAAGGTCTTGGCCACACTGACTTCAACGCCTCCTTTCTCCAGCCAGATCCTCATGAGCCTGATCAGAGAATCAGCGTCGCTCTCGTTCAGAAACCTCCAACCAGCCTGACGGACAATGACGATACTCTCCATATTGTTTGCCTCCTTATAATTTCAAGATTTTATATCTTACCAATCTTTTAAGAGAATGTCAAGTATACGTCGCACAATCTTAACCTTTCGTCCTAAAGCTCGAGTTGATATTTTAATCTGAAACTTTCAGCTGTTTGATAAAACAAATCTCGGTAAGCTGTCCAGGAGTCCTGGAAAGTATTAAAAGAAATCGCCCAAATCGTCTGATTGTTGCCTTCAATAAAAACCAGCAAGGTTTTAAAATCAATTTCCTGTTGCGTGCTTTCGCATTCAATAAAAAAGGCGTTGCGGCCGCCGATGGTGCGCTGTTCTTCATGAGTGAAGTTGATGCCCGGAATCAGTTGGGCCAAAGAGTCCTTAATGCTCTTGACGTAGTCGGCGGCGCCGGACAATGAACTGTATTTGGCCAAATCGTCCCGTTTAATGGAAAAATTGGTTTGGAAGTCGATGTTTTTCGCCTTTTCATCTTGAATCTCTTCTTTGGCATCAACCGCCATAGTCAAAACTCCCGGGAAATCCTTAACTTCTTGAACTTCCTGCCAGCCCGGAGGTAAGGTTATTTGGAAATCATCTTTGACCAAAAGAGTCGCCTCGGGCGCTGCTTCTTTTATTACCAGTTGGTCATCCGAAACTGCAACAAGGGTCTCGTCCTCGGCAATTTTGGGTTCGGCTAAGTTCTTATAAACAAAAAAACCTGCCCCAGCCAAAGCAGTTAAAACAACTAAAATAATTAAAATCTTTGAATGCTTTTGTATGTTCATATAGAAGTATTATAGCAAAGAAACGCCCCTGGCGAAAGTCGTCAGGGGCTTATTGGTTTTTTACTTCGTTAAAGATAAAAGAAGAGCGGAATCTCTTTGGGGTATGCCCCGGTGGTCATATATCTTCAGCTTGGTTTTATCGCACCCCGGCTTGACCAATTTTCCGTGAGCAGCATTGATATGGCGAGCAATACGCCAGGGCTCATCTCCATCTTCATAAGTAAGATGACCCATTGTCTTGCAGTGTTCGCAGAACCACATAAAGAATAATCCGCTGACTTCTTTTTGCAGATGAGATAGAAATTCTTGCACCTTTTTCTGGAACGGTTCCAGCAAAAGTATCGCCCCGACCACCGATTCCCGAACAATCAATTCAATCTTACTGCCTTCTTCAACCTGCTGCCATTCCGATAAATTAGCGCTGCACAATTTCTGTTGTTTTCCGTTGGAAAGCTCGACTATGATAAAATCTGGTTTTTTGTTGATAATTTTCTTAACCCTGATAACCTCCTCTCTTGATGGCCTCAATGAGACATTCCAGCTGGGCATTAGCGTTCCTCCTTCTTTATTTATTTTCAAATATTATAATTTTTTAAAAGTCGGCATTGAGAATTTCTTCGTACGACTGGCCGATGAAGTTTTTCATTTTCTGGGTAATCGTCTCCAGCTCCACGGTACCCTCGCTGTTTCTGGCTGCAATGAAAGCCCGGCTGCTGTTTCTGAAACTTAGTTCCAGCCCCTTCGTTGTCATTTGAAAACTTACCAGCATGCAAAATCTTGGTTCAAAAACATTATCCTCTTCAAAAGAGTCGGTCATCTTGGGTATTTTGTCGTATTTCAGGTTTTTACTTTCTTTAATCTTCATACATCGAGTCCGCCGCAGGCGGACGAAGATTAAGAAGAGGACGAAGTCCTCTTCGCGTACATACCCTCATCTCAGTTTATGCCTGCCAATGGATATGTCAAGGCGAATGGAAAGGGCCGACAATTTTGTTGTCAGCCCTTTTAAAACACGCTCAGTGTTTAAGGACACTCACAGGATGAGGAAAATTATGCTTTGATTTTTTTTGCTGACACGACACGCAGTACTTAGCCGTGGGAATAAGCAGAAGTCTCTTTAAAAGAATGTCTTCTCGGCAACCCAGGCAAATTCCGTATGTACCACTAGCGATTCTTTGCAGAGCCTCGTCAATATCTTTCAGCTCTCTTTCGGCCTGCAGTTTTTCGCTGATATGTTTCTCGATGCAATTGCGCTTCTCCGGCCATCCTTCAGCTCCGCTGAGCTCCTCTACAAGAACAGGCTGGCCGTTTTTTTGCAATTTAGCCTCGGCCTCAAATCTCGCCTCGATTAATTTCCCTTGGAATAGAACTAAGGTTGATTGGTCGTATCCCTGGCCCATTTTTCTTCTCCTTATTAATCATTTCCATTTCAGCTAATCTTAATCATGTTCTCTTCGGCTTAACGGACATCACCTCCTTTTAATCTTTATTTATTTTTTAATGTTCAATAGCTTAATAATATATTCTTTGGCTTTCAGCTGGTCTTCCAGGCTGTTCTCAAGCTCCACCGCTATCAGCTCGGGGAAATACTTTAGAGGATATCTTTTCAAGTAATCAAATTCCGATAAGTTTTCGAAATCATGCGAATCGTATCCGAGTTTGGATTTCCTGTCCGAGACAGGCGCTGTCTTGATAGCTGAAATATGGCCGCAACCGAGAGGATATCTTTGTATCAGTTTAATATCGTGCTCGTAAATATCTTGATGTAAGAGCCGGTCGTTCTCCAGGTGTGAAAAATCCAGGCAAACGCCGGCAAACTTTTTAATTTCTTCTTCATCAAGGCGCTGGTGAGTATTTTCTATATAAATCAGGTTCTGGTATTTTGCCCAATTGGCTGAAATAGAATACTCCCGCCAGGTATGAGTATTGAAAACTTTTGTCTGATAATTCTTGATCAAATAGGCCAATTCCCCCTCCTCCATATCCGACCTTAGGTGGACCAAAGGAATGCTCTTAATGTTTGTTTCTTTGAGCAACTGATAAAGTGCTTTTCTCTCGGCCTGATTTAAACAGGTTGGAAAAAGAGCTATTTCTTTCAATTTCAACTTTTGCACTTCTTTGATTTTTTCTCTCCAGGCCCCCGGGGTAATGGTGGTAATAGTTGGTAAAATCCGCATGGTTATCTGCCTTGTCTGCGCTGGCGAGTGGCGTAATCTGCCAAAGCATCGTCTAAATCTTTCTCATTAAAGTCCGGCCAATATTTAGGGCAGAAATAAAGCTCTGAATAAGCTGCCTGCCAGATCAAAAAATTGGAAAGGCGCTGCTCTTTGCCGGTTCTGATTAACAAGTCAAGGTCAGAGGTCCAAAGATTCTCGGAAACCACCTCTTCGGTAATCTTTTCCGGTGAAATTCTCTTTTCAATAATGCTTTTAATGGCTCCGGTTATCTCAGCCCGGCCGCCGTAGCTTAGAGCAATGTTCAGGGTCATGACTTGGTTGTTCCGCGTTAGCGCCTCGGCTTCTTTTAAAGGGGCTTGCAGGGCCTTGGGCAATCTTTCCCTCTGGCCGATGATTCTAAGTTTGATGCCTGCTTGGGCAAACTTTTTTAAATTTTGTTTCAGGCCTTGCCGAATCAGACCCATTAAAAGAGTTATTTCTTTTTTTGGTCGCTGCCAATTTTCGGTGGAAAAAGCAAATAAGGTCAAAATCTTAATGTTTCTTTTTATACAATGCTTGACGATTTTTGTCAAGACATCGACTCCCCTCCGATGGCCCTCAAAAACCGGCCATTTTTTTTCCAGGGCCCATCTTCTGTTGCCGTCCATAATAATGCCCACGTGATGCGGTATTTGATTCATATAGCGAGATTTTAATTTAGTAAAATCGAAGCTTAAGATGAGGTCGTTACCTCATCGCCTTTTGCAATAATCCGCTAAATTTAAAAGGAAATCTTTTTCTTTTTGAGGAAAAGTTTTCTCTAAATCCAGGTTTCTTTTAGCCCGAACGATTAATTGTACCATCATTTTTTGATATTTCTCCTTATCCAAATGAAAAACCTGCTCAATGTCGCCATCATCAAGGTCGTCTCTGATTTGAAAAGCAATACCCAGGGGCAAAGCAAACTTTTCTATTTTTTTAAGAAGGTTTTCTTTAGCTCCAGCCAATAAAGCACCAATCTGCAAAGGAGCCACTAAAGTATAGAAAGCGGTCTTTTTGGTATTAATTTGCAAAACATCGCTCTCGGTAAACCTTTCCTTTTCTCTTAAAGATAATTCTAACATTTGTCCGTAACAAGTAAAATAAAGAGTTTGGTTAAGCTTTTCTAAAGCTTTGAGCTTATGACCAACAGGAAACCGACAGGAACTTAATATTTCATAACCTAAGGCACTCGCCATATCGGCTGCGCAGATAGCCATGTTTTGGCCGTGGAGCTTATGAAAAGTTTTTTTGCCTCTTCTTATTTCGTCTTCGTCCAGAATATCATCGTGAATCAGTAAATAATTATGAATCAGTTCGATGAAGATTGAGGCGCTTAAAATCGCTTGCCTCGCTCGGCCGCCGGCTAAAAAATAGCCCTGGTTGACTAAAATAGCCCGAATTCTTTTAGCCGGCCTCAAGGAATATTCTTTCAGCCAAT
This sequence comes from Candidatus Nealsonbacteria bacterium RIFCSPLOWO2_01_FULL_43_32, assembly GCA_001819335.1. GTDB lineage: Bacteria > Patescibacteriota > Minisyncoccia > Minisyncoccales > MHMH01 > MHMH01. The sequence goes on from MHMH01000007.1 coordinate 17,489, forward strand.
TAAGCGTTTTTTTCTCAAATATCGAGCCCGCTTGATTGATTTTTTGATTAAAAAACTTTGCCACCTCTTGGCCAATGGCTTTCTGGTATTTGAGTAGGATTTGGGTAAATTGCTGCGACATCTAAAGTAAAAAATCGCTTTCTATTTTAATGTTTTGGGGCAAAATCCAGGGGATTTTAAAACCTAAGAAATAAGCTGTTTTTACGGCCATTTTGGAAAAAAATATTTTGGGAAGGAAATAGTTTTTCATATCTCTTTGATATTTTAAAAAATCAGGCAAGGCTTTTAAAAGAAGTTCTGCGCCGGTCAGTCCCCAGATGACCCCTCCCCCGCTCCAGGGTTTGGTTAAACCAGCGGCGTCTCCGCATAAGGTAATTTTATCGTTTTTAGGAATTATAAAACCTTGCGGGATTAAAGCTGATTTCATATTTTCCAGCCGAAGATTATTTTTGCTGCAAAAACCATCTAAGATTTTTGGGGCGGAGGAGGCATCAGCGATTATTCCGTATTCTAACTCTTTGCCGCGGGGAATCTTCCAGATAAAACCGTGAGCCACCGGCCAGGTTTCCACATAATCAGCCTGATTACTTCCTGGGATAAATCCCTGAATCCCCAGCCGATAATCCGGCTCTTTCAGCCCCAAGCTCCTTCTGACCGCGGAGTGGGCGCCATCACAGCCGATCACCCTGTCAAATCCATTAGCGAGAAACGATCCCGCTAATATGTTTTGGTTAAGCTTGATTTCGGCGCCGGCTTTTTGAGCTAACCCGGCGACCAATCTATCCAGCTCGGCGTGATTGAGCACTAAAAATTTTTTAGAGAACTTAACCTTAGTCGTCTTTTTGGGGAAATGGATTAAAACCGAACTAATCTCGTGTTCAATCAGTTTTTGGCTGGTCGGCACAAAGCTAAGGATTCTTTCGGAAAAAAGGCCGGAACAGGCCTCTCTGCCGATTTTACCTTTTTTTTCAAAAATTGTCACCTGATGACCTCTTTCAGACCTTAGTTTCCAGCCCAGATAAAGTCCGCTGATGCCTGCTCCCACAATGGCTATCTTCATGAAATTCTAGATTCTAGATTCTGTATTCTAGATTCTATTCTTATTGGTTCTTTTCCATAAGTTTTGGCCGCAATGTAGCCCAGAGCAAAAGAAAGCAAAGAAATCAGTATGACTCCGGCTGCTAAAATAATGTCGGCTTGATATCTCTTGATAAATTCTCTGACCTTTGCTAACATAATAATATATGGCGAAGACTAAAGCAGCTGGTTCTACGACTCTGGGCAGGGATTCTCTGCCAAAATATCTGGGAGTAAAACTCTCTGACGGCCAGAAGGCGCAACCAGGCATGGTGCTGGTCCGTCAAAGAGGCACTCAATTCTTTCCCGGAAAAAACGTCAAACGAGGAGGCGATGATACCTTGTACGCTCTCAAAGAGGGCGTGGTTAAATTTTCCACTAAGCGCAAAACGTCATTCAATCATTCCCAGCGCATCGTTAAAATGGTTAGCGTTGTCTAAGAGCGGTTTGAACAAACTCTCGGAACAAGGGATGGGGGTTGAGCGGCCTTGACTTGAATTCCGGATGAAACTGGCTGGCCACAAAAAAGGGATGATGGCGCAGCTCAACAATCTCAACTAAGTCTCTCTCCGGGTTTATCCCCGAGAGCACCAAGCCCTTCTTTTCCAAATCCGCTCGAAACTCATTATTCAATTCGTAGCGGTGGCGATGGCGTTCTTGAACTAAAATATCGCCTTTTTTGTTTTCTTTGCCCCAGCCAGCTCTTGAATAAGCCGAATGAGCCAAGGTGCCTTTTTTAATCAAGCAAGGATACTCTCCCAGCCTCATGGTTGCCCCGTACCTTTTTTCTTCCAGGAGCGCCTTCTGGTCGGGCATGGTATCAATGACCGGATATTGACCGTGCTTGACGATTTCGGTCGTATTGGCATCCCTCATGCCGCAGATATTTCTGGCAAATTCTATCACCGCCATATGCAATCCGTAACACAGCCCCAAGTAAGGTATTTTATTTTTTCTGCAATATTCCGCAGTTTTTATTTTGCCCTCCACTCCCCTGCTGCCGAATCCCCCCGGCACGATAATGCCGTCGAAGTTTTTCAATTCTTTCAATTTAGCCGGGTTCCTCTCGTAAACTTCTGAAGAGAGCCACGTCAGCTCTAGTTTCGCTTTGTGGAACCAGCTGGCGTGCTTGACCGCCTCAATGACCGAGATGTAAGAATCGGCCAAAGTGAAGTTGCCGGTTTCAAAATATTTGCCCACAATGCCGATGCTGACTTTTTTCTTGGCGGTTTCAATAATAGCGACCAATTCTTTCCAGTCTTGAAGATTCTCTTTCTTGGCCCTTAAGCCGAACTTATTCAAGATGATTTTTCCCAAATGGTCTTTCTCAAAATTAATCGGTATTTCATAGATTGACTCAATATCGGGCGCGGAAATCACGTCTTGTTCCTGAACGTTGCAAAAAATAGATATTTTCTTTTTTCTTGGCTGGTCCAACGGCACCTCGCTTCTGGCGATAATAATATCAGGCTGAATGCCGGCTGAATTCAGGGTACGCACCGCGTACTGGGTGGGTTTGGTCTTCATTTCTCCGATCATTTTAGGCACGGGCAAATAACTGACCAAAACAAAAAGGACATCATTGGGTGCCCTCAATTTCATCATTCTGGCTGCCTCCAAGAATAACAGGTTCTGGTACTCTCCAACCGTGCCGCCGATTTCAATCAGGGTAAAATCGGCTTTGTCTTTTTTACTAGCTGACTGAATCCTGGAAATGACTTCGTCAGGAATGTGCGGCACCACTTCCACGCATTTTCCCCCGTATTCCAGGTTCCTTTCCCGACGGATCACGGCCTCGTAGACCCGACCGGTGGTGATGTAATTTTGGGTGCTTAAGTCTTGGTCAATAAATCTTTCGTAGTTGCCCACATCCTGGTCGCACTCGGTGCCGTCAGCGGTCACAAAAACCTCTCCGTGCTCAATAGGATTCATGGTGCCCGCATCCACATTGACGTAAGGGTCTATCTTAACGGCTGTCACTCTGTAGCCCTTGGATTTAAGAATCCGACCGATGCTGGCCGTGGTCACTCCTTTGCCGATGCCCGACATGACTCCGCCGGCAACAAAAATAAACCTAGGCATTTATTTTTTTTCTTCAATAACGATTACTTTTATTTCGGCCTCCAAATTGTGGCTGAAACGTATCTTGACCGGAAATTCGCCCAGCTCTTTAATGGGGTTTTCTAAAATTACTTGGGTTTTCTTGACTTCAAAGCCATTCTCTTTGAGTTTCTCGGCAATCTTCTGGGCACTAACCGCCTCGAACAACTGTTTTTCTTCGCCCGCTTTGATGGTGATGACTATTTCCTGGCCGTCGAGGCTGGTGGCCAAAGCCTGCGCTTTCTTTAAATCCTCTTCGGCTTTGACTCTTAGGATTTCTTTCTGAACTGCCAGCCATTTCAGGGATTCTTCGGTCGCGGGTTTAACCAAGCCTTTGGGAATCAAAAAATTCATGGCATGCCCTTGAGCCACTTCTTTAACTTCATACTGCTTGCCTATTTTTTCCACGTCTTGGAGGAGAATAACTTTCATACATCGAGTCCCGCTTTGCGGGACGAAGATAAAGAAGAGAACGAAGTTCTCTTCGCTTACTATTTCTTTTTACTATAAAGCTTTAATTATTTCAATGGCTTTGTCTAACTGAGGATCTCGGCCCTGATTATAGTCTTCTTCAGTGAGCTCTATCTTGGTATCGGGCACAAGACCTTCTCCTTCAATGGTTTGGCCTGCGGGCGTGAGCCATTTGGCCACGGTTATTTTAAGCGAGCCTTTGCTTAATTCTTCCAGGGTCTGCACTGAACCCTTGCCGAATGATTGCTCGCCGATTAACTGGACGCCCCGGTTGTCTCTCAATGCTCCGGCTAAAATCTCCGAAGCCGAAGCCGAGCCCTGATTAATTAGAACGACTAAGGGGTAGGAGAGCAGTTTGCTGGGACCGTTGGCTTTATAGTCTTTATTCTCTTCTTTACCGCCAAAGTCCTCAACCGTGACAATCTGCCCTTTTTCCAAGAACCAGCCGGCAATATCTTGGGCGATTTCTAGATAGCCGCCGGGATTATTCCTCAGGTCCAGAATCATCTTTTTATTCGGGCTGTTCAAAATTTCCACCGCGGCCTTATTAAAAGCGCTCCTGGCTGTTTCGGAAAATTGATAAAGTTTAAGGTAGACAATATCGCCTTCTTTCTGTTCCCACTTCAAAGAAGGCACCTCGATCACCTCCCTGATAATTTTAAATTCCTTTGGCTGAGACCAGCCTTCCCTGAAAATAGTCAAAACAATTTCCGTGCCCTGGGGCCCGCGGATTAGCTTGACCGCTTCGTCGCTGGTCATATTGGCACTTGAAACATCGTTGATTTTAATAATTTTATCGCCCGCCCTTAACCCCGCTCGCTGGGCCGGCGTACCCTCTAGGGGGGCAATAATCGTAAGCGCACCGTCTCTGATGCCGATTTCCATGCCCACGCCCTGAAACGCACCGGAAACATCTTCTTTGAAAATCTTGGCGTCATCCGGAGGCATAAAAACCGTGTAAGGGTCTTTCAAGGCGCTCACCATGCCCTCAATCGCTCCATAAATCATTTTTTGGTAATCTATTTTTGCATGGTCCACGAATTTCTCTTCCAGAACGGCCCAGGCTTCCCAGAAAAGAGAAAAGTCAAATCCCTGGGGCTGCCCTAAATCAGTATTAATAATGCCTTCGGGCGGCGCTACCGGTACTTGAGACTTGGCAAAATAAAAACCGGCTCCAAAAGCCATTGAGACTGAAACAACTAAAAAAATCGGGATGATTATTTTTCTCATACTTCGAGGCTTCGACTGAGCTCAGCCGAAGTCTAAACTCAGTATGACCCTGAATTTTATTGAAGGGTCAACGTGGTTTCATCATAGCAAATCTCTATGTACTATTCCAGTTCTTTTTCGACATCTTTAATACTACTTAGAACCAGGTTCTAAATACGGTCATTCCAGATAAAGATGGTTGAAAGAAAGTTGTTTTTGTTTTAAAAATTCCTCGGTAAATTCTTTGAATACTTCTTGTCCCAGCCCAATTAAAAACTTACCCAAATTATGGCTGATAATCCTAGGCATTTGATTATTATAATATAAAAAAACAATGGCAAAACCCTTTGCTCCAAATAGTTTTCCACAGACCGAGTCCCGCGAAGCGGGACGAAGGTAAAGAAGATGACGAAGGCATCTTCGCCTGCTATTTTTGTTTCTTCCTTACAATAATTCTTTTTCTCTTCCTGTTCTGAATGTATCTTTCGACCGCCTCTTTTGTTGTCAGCCAAATCCTTCCTTCTTTGTGAGCCTCCAATTCGCCCTGGCGAGCCAACAAATTGAGATATTTGGCATTGTAGGGAGTCCCCTTGGCGATCTCTGATAAAAGCAGGTATTTTTCTCTTTTTTTTGAAACCGGGGTAAGTATTTTTAAGTAAATATCCAGGGAACGACTTACTGCCTGAGCAATAAAACGAATAAGGGGGACTAAATCATCTTTATCTGCCCGACTTAAAACTCGATAATATTTCTTTCGGTCGTTTTTTAATATGATGACTAAGGGGTAACCCGCCTGCATTAGCAGCAAATTCATTGCCAATCTGGCTACTCTGCCATTTCCGTCAAAGAATGGATGGATATAAACTAATTGATGATGAAACAAAGCAGCCAGCTCAATAATATGAAGCTTCTTTTGATTTTGCTCCAGCCAGTCCATCAATTTGCTCATTTTGGGTGGCACATCAATAGCATCGGGCGGGATATGGTCGGCACCGGTAATAATCACGTCGCTGTTCCGATATTTCCCAGCCCATTCCTTATCAGTTTCTTGCACCGCTAATTGATGGATACTCCTGATAAACTGCTCTGAAATGGTTTGTCTCCTCCCTTTTTCAATTAAGCCGTAGAGATATTCTAAAGCTTCTTGGTGATTTTTTGCTTCCAAATGGTCTTTCAACGGTTTGCCTTTGATGGTAAGCCCCTCATTAATAACTAAAAAGGTTTCTTTTAAGGTTAAACTGTTTCCTTCTATGGCATTTGAGTTATATGTCATTTCTATCTGAAACTGCCTCTGCAGTTTTTCTACAGCCGATGGCGGCAAGGGCCTAAGCTTGTTCAATTCTTTTAATTTTTCTTCTATCCTATTTTGGAGGTTTTTATCTAAGTATTTCATAAGTTTTATGGTTTTATTAACCCGATGGCTTAAGATGGTTTAGCTCTATTTTTAGATTATACCACATTAGCAACTTTTCTTTTGTTCAACAAATCTTAAAATCAGCCCAATAATTGAGAGAAAGCCGAAAGCGGCAAACAGCTGTCCGACCAACATATTGCCCTGTTCCACCTCTCCCCTGACGGCCGCGGCCATTGAAGCCAAGCCCGCACGGGCCAGGTCCCATTCGTTTCTATTCGGCTTCAAAAAACCAATGGCGATTTCTGTTTTATCGGGAATCAGGTCATGGTCACTGTCAGCGCTGAAAGGATTTATGCCAAGAGCCAATTCCTCTTCGTCGGCCAGGCCGTCGTTATCATCATCAGCATCAAGATTGTCACCCAAGCCATCGTTGTCGGTGTCGTGCCATTCGGTCTGGTCCAAGGGAAAAATATCTTGAGCGTCATTGAATCCATCTTGGTCGGTATCTGGGTTTAAATAATCCGTGCCCAGGGCTGTTTCCTCTGCATCGGCCAAACCGTCATTATCATTATCGCTATCCTTGGCGTCGCCAATGCCGTCCCGGTCGCTGTCCGAATCAACAAAATAGTCTTCTCTAGCAGCTCTATCATTGCTCAAGTCTTCGTCCAGGGGCTTGGTAGCGATAATTTTCGCTTCAACATCAAAATTACCTTGAGTAAAAATCCAATCAATAAAAACATCGTCGTAAGTATTGACTTTAACCGAAACGGGCTGGGGTTCGGCTATTTCTTTGTCATTGATTAAAAAAGCAACAAAGCCGTAAACGTCCTGGTCGCCCACGTTAAAAACCCGGGCAAAAACCCGCACTTTGTCTCCGGCCAAGGCCTCTTCCTTGGAAAAAGTAATATCAGAAACATTAAGAGACAGGTCGGCTTTGGCAAAAACCGAGCCAGAATCCAATAACACGGCCATGACCAACATTAAAAAGAGATGGCGCACAATTTGCATAATTAATTTATTATATCAAACAACGCCGAGAAAATAAAAAAGCCCTTTCGGGCCTGAAAATACAAAATCAACAATAAGCGGAGTTTATTTAATATTCCAGTTTAATCCCCACCTTTTCGGCTATTTCCTGAATCCACTTTTCCAATCTATTGACCTTATGGCTTAGCATTACCATTTCTTGAAAATACGTGTCAGCTTTCTTGGCGTAAGCATCAACCGAAGTTTGAAGATTTATAAAATCTCCTCTTAACTCTTCGAGGTCTAGCTTAGTAGCAACTTCTTCCCTGGTAGCAAAAACCTCTATAAGTTTTTGAATGTCTTTATCATCGAGCATATACAATTACATTATACCGCCCGCTCTAAGATAGTGTCAAATTTTGCAGCGGGCGCTGGACGACGTTAGAACCGTGATTGAGGGGTTGGATAAGGATATTTTATATTCCAAACTTACTTCAAAAACAAAAAACCAGCCAGTTGGCTGATGCCTTGCCCTAAATAAATCTTCTTTCGAACACTTACTTGGGATATGAGCGGGAGAAGAAGTGTGTTGATTTTTTCTCTCCCGCCACCTTGTTTAATTTGGGTCACCATTATGACCAGTTCCGGGACGGGTTTTTTGATATGCGGAAAATCTAAGAATTTAAATCTTTCTCTTGTAATGAAAAAGCCCGTTATCGTGAGCAACAACGGGCTAGTTCGGAGAAGAAAGAAGAGTTTTACTTGATGAACGGATTGGGATAAATATTGACCTCAAATGAGCCAATGGTTTTCTTCTTTCCCGTGAGTAAGTCAATCTGGTTTAGGTTGGCCCCAAACTGATTGTCATTGTGCAGGTCCGGATAGGTATGCGGGTGTATGTTGTCAAAACCTGCGCTGAACCCTCCCAGTGGCGTGTTGAAGATAATTCTGTTGATCTCCGCCATATGAGGTATACACCAAGTGCACATTTTTACTACCTCCTTTATACAAACGTTCTACTTTCATAATACTAAAGTAAACCTATTTGTCAAGCCATTGTCGTGGTTCAATACCTTGTAACCACCTTATTGTACAATTATGGATATGGCCTATTCTCAAAACCCCAACCTGCCTCGGGTCAG
>MHMH01000008.1:0-17301 GCA_001819335.1 Candidatus Nealsonbacteria bacterium RIFCSPLOWO2_01_FULL_43_32
CAAATGCGGATTTGTTGTGTATGCCATATACATACATTTTACCCTACAGGGTGTTGCAAAGGTATTGAACCACGACATGCTCTTGACAATACCACAGAGATGTGGTATTATCTTATTATTAAGCACTTTTACATATGGCTTAAGGGCCATTTTATTTAGATAAGTTTGAGATAAAGAATAAATACGAAAAAAGTAAATCATTTTTACGAAAAGGAGGATTATAGCATGAAACTGTTTTCATTCTTAAGGAGGAAGGAAAATCCCAGACCAAGGGAAGAATTGGGTGAGGAGGGAGAACTTAGATACATTATTATTAAGGATCATTATCAGGGATTTGGGACCAATTCGGGTGTAAAGTTACTGGATATCATAGCCGGCAATCCAAAGTATCAGTATGTAGAACTTCCGTCGAGTTGGAAAAAAATACCCAACCCTGGTGGATACGACAAGGAGAAGATAGTGGATTGCAAGGGTCGTGAGCGTGCCGGCGTTTTGTTCTCGTACATGGGCGGGGAAAGTGCGAATCTTTTATGGCCCCTGAACCGATTCCAAGTCAGTTATCTCCGTGTCGAGGGTCTCTTAGTCGGATGTGCGAGGGATGGCGGTAAACTTATTCATACCTCTGAGTCAATCAAGCCTGAAGAAAACGGTGTAATACACGCCACAGACCAATTTCGCGCCGAAGATCTCGCAAGTGAGTGGCTCAACAAGAACTACCCCGACTGGCGAAAACCCGGTGCCTACTGGGATTAGGAGCACATTAGGATCGTTTAAGAAGAAGCGAGGGAGAATCGTAAAGATTCGTTTGCACCTCGCTTTTCTCTTTTATCCCAAACAAGTTCTAACGTCGTCCAGTCCGCGGAGCAGTTTTTTCCTATTATAACTAATCGCCAATCTGGCAGTTTTTTGGTAGAATAAAATATATGAGTATTTACGCCTTTATTGACGCTTCAAATCTTTTTTATGGCGGAGAAAAGAGCTTGGGTTGGAAAATAGACTACCGGAAACTTTTAATTTACTTGAAGGATAAATATAAAATATCCAAAGCTTTATATTTTGGCGGCGTAGAAATATATGATTTCGACTTCGATTACCTTAAAAATGAGACGGTTCCCGTCGAAGAGTTAGAAAAATATTTAACAAAGATAATAAAGGAACGGGGGAATAAAATGAGCGAAGCGATGCTTTTATTGCTAAGCCGGCATCTGCAAAGGATCCGTTTTTATTTAAAATTAGAAAAATTTGGATATGAACTTCATCTCAAACCCGTAAAACTGTATGAACAAGACGACGGAACAACCAAAAGAAAAGCCAATTGCGATGTTGACATGACCTTTTATTTAATGAAAGAAAGAGATGGTTTTGATAAAGTGGTTATCTTATCGGGCGATGGCGATTTTCTGCCAATCCTTAAATATCTTAAAGAGAAAGGAAAAGAGATTATTGTTTTAGCTCGTGGACCAAGAACGGCGCGCGAGATACGACAATTTGCCGGCGGTAACTTTAGAGATTTCGAGTACTTAAAATACAGATTAAAAATAGAAGAAAAATAAATGGAACGGACTCATATAGAATCCGCTCCACGTTTAGTACTTATATGTTATCATTTTAGATAAGAGGTTGTCAATAGCTTCCTGCCTACTGACACAGGCGTGCCTACCGAGAGGCGTCGCGGGACAGCCCCATTGGATTATTTGGATGTGATTGGATAAAGAATCGCTGGAAGGGCGGTTTTTTTGATATAATAAAATATATGAAAAAGAAAAGCGTTCTCATTATTTTAGGAACTTTGTTTGTTTTTAATATTTTAGCGTGGATCGGCGTTTTTCAATTGAACCACGCGAATCTCGAAGTTACTTTCTTTGACGTGGGTCAAAGAGATGCGATTTTAACGGAGTGGACGCAATATATCCCTTCATATTTAGGGTTAAGCTCTCTGATGAAAACCAAACAATATCTGTTTTAAAATTATTTTCTCCAATTTTTAATCAAGCCCAAAAGATATGTCAAAGAAATACCGTACCTTGTTTAACCTTTAACGTTAAACACGGGCGTTAGTCCAAGAGGAGGCGGGAGAAAATAATGGTGCCTGTCCCCATTTTCTACATTTTCCATTTTCCCATTTTTGCTTACGGAGAAGTGGCAGCTTGACAGAGATTTTATCAAAAAGATATAATAAAAATAGATAAACCATGAAAAGCAAGAAAAACCAAAATTTTATATTAAAAGATATAGAAAAATTACTTGCCCAGCAAACGGTGATTATTCTTGGCGCGGTTGATAAGAAATTAGAGGAAACAAAGAAAGAATTTAAGCACGAAATTAACGGGCTCAAAATAAGCGTTGATAAGTTCGTCGGATTTTACACAAAACAAGACCAAGAATTTACGGTTATGAAAGAACATATGAAAAGATTGGAGGCGAGGTTGGAAAAATTAGAAGCAAAACAAGCATAAACGAGTTTATTATCTTAAACAGCTAGACCAGCTGTTTTTGTATTGTAAAATTATGTGTTAAGTTATAATCAAATTAATGAAGAAAAATTCAGTTTTAATTATCTTAGGAATTTTGCTCGGCTTGAACCTTCTTGCCTGGGTGGCGGTTTGGGAGTTGGCTGGGAGCGGGAGATTGGAAGTCACTTTTTTTGATGTGGGGCAAGGTGACAGTATTTTAATTGAAACCCCGCAAAATCAGCAGATTTTAATTGACGGGGGACCCAGCGGGGAGAGGGTTTTGGAAAAATTAGGCAAGGAAATGCCTTTTTGGGATAGAACCATTGATCTGATAATTTTAACCCATCCAGAACGCGACCACATGGCCGGCTTGCTCGAAGTTCTGAAAAGATATGAGGTTCAAAATATTTTATGGACCGGCGTGGTCAGAGATACGGCCGAATACCAAGAGTGGGAAAAGTTAATTGGGGAAGAGGGGGCCAATATTTATATCGCTAAAGCCGGTTTACGGATTACTGGAGGTCCGACCTCCCTCCAGATTTGGGGGAGGTCGGACCTCAATATTCTTTATCCGTTTGAGAGTTTAGAGGGCAGAGCGCTCAAAGACAGTAACAATACTTCTATCATCGCTCGTTTGGTTTTCGGCCAAACCTCTTTTTTATTCACCGGCGACGCTCTCAAATCCGTCGAAGGCCAATTGCTTAACCGGGATAAGCAATCAGTTGATTCGGACGTGCTGAAGGTGGGGCATCACGGGAGCAAAACTTCTACTGTTCAAGAGTTTGTTGAGGCGGTTTCGCCAGAAATAGCCGTAATCTCTGCGGGCAAAGATAACTCGTACGGTCATCCGCACCAAGAAACCTTGGACACCCTTGTTAAATATGGTATAACTATTTTGAGAACGGATTTGGCCGGTAATATTAAAATAATTTCCAATGGCCAAGATTATTTTCCCCGTATTCAAAACTAAAGTAAAGGGTCTGGCTAAGACCTTTGATTTAAATAACCCCAAAGAAAGAGGGGAGTATTTCAAATTAAAGGTCGGCGCTGAAATCAAAAAGCTCAAGGCCTATTTTGCAGAAGGCCATACCTTTATCGCTTATTTATTAGGCAAGAAGAATTCAGGTAAAGGCACTTATGCCAAGATGTTCGCCGAAGCGGTTGACCCGAGCAAAATAGAGCATTTTTCCATCGGCGACATGGTTAGGGGTATTGATCAGGAACTGAAAGATAAAAATAAAAAGAAAGGACTGATTGAGTTTCTGGAAAAGAACTACCGGGGCCGGTTCTCAAACCAAAAAATCATTGCTCTGCTGGAAAAAAGAAGCACGGCTGCCCCTCTTTTGCCCACGGAATTAATTTTAGCCTTGGTGAAAAGAGAGATTGCCAAAAAGAAAAAAAAGACAATTTTCCTTGACGGTTTCCCCAGAGACATGGACCAAATAAATTTCACGCTCTTTTTTCGAGACTTGGTCGGCTATCGAGACGATCCGGACGTCTTCGTTCTGATTAACGTTCCAGAAAAGGTGATTGACGAAAGGATGAAATACCGCAGGGTTTGCCCCAGATGCCAAACGTCAAGAAACTTAAAACTGCTGCCCACTTCGAAAATCAGCTATGATGCCAAGAGAAAAGAATTCCATTTAATTTGCGATAATCCTCAATGCCAAGGAGCCAAACTCGTTAAAAAAGAAGGAGATGAAAAAGGCACCAAGCCCATCAGGGCCAGACTTTTGAAAGACGAAGAATTAATCCAGCAAGCGGCTTCTCTTTATGGCATTCCTAAGGTTTTTTTGAGAAATTCCATCCCGCAAAGCCTGGCTTCGACCTCCGTCGACGATTACGAGATAACTCCGGAATACTCTTATCAATGGGACGGCAAAAAGGTGCAGGTGAAAGAAAAATCCTGGACGGTTTCGGATGACGAGGGCATACCGTCTTACAGCTTGCTGGCGGCTCCGGTGGTTGTTTCCTTGCTCAAACAAATGGTCAAGGTTTTAGGTTTGTGATATTATAAAAGCAGCCCTGCTTTTTTCTAGCAGATTCTGGGACAAACTTTTTTTCGGGAGTCTTACATCTTCTCCCGCTGCGGCGGGAGATTGCGGACACCCACCTAACTTATTTTCCGGAGAGAATCCTCTGGAAAGGGCAGGGCCTTAAAAAGTCTCTCTCAGAGAGACTTTTTAAAAGCTCCGAAAATAAATAATCCATGAATATTAAGAAAATAGTTTTAATTCTCGCCGTTTTGGGCCTGGCTATCGGCGCCGGCTTTATCTTTAAAGACGAGATTCTTTCTCTGGTTAAGCCGGTTTCGGCCGAGGAGATTTATCCGATGTTTTTTTGCCCCTGCTGCGGACAGCCCCTTGATAAAAACAATATCTGCTGCGCCCAGGCTCAAGAAAGGATAGATTATATTGACTCTCTGACCGCTCAAAATCTTAATCTTTCAGAAAAAGAAATTATCTTAACTTATATTAAAAAATACGGCCTCAATGCTTTTATTGACCAGGATAAGCAGGCAGAAGCCAAGGCCTGGTTGGCAGCCAGCGCGCCTCAAGAGCGGCCGATCATCGGTCTAAGTTCCTCGTTTTACGATTTCGGCGACGTCAGCGAAGCCAAAGGAGTTATTGCAACCTTATTTGAGCTGAAAAACGAAGGGAAAAAGGATTTAATCATCAACAAATTAGACAGTTCGTGCGGTTGCACCTCGGCCTCGATTATTTCTAAAGGAGAAGAAGGGCCCAGGTATGCCATGGCTGGCCACGGCATTGAGAGCCCCCTCGCCTGGGAAGTTGCCATTGCCCCGGGCGAGAGTGCTCAACTCAAGGTCTATTACGACCCCAGCGTCCATCAAGATTTCAGGGGTCCGGCCACCAGGGAAATATCAATTTTTTCCAACGACCCGATTGATTTTGAAAAAAAGGTCGTGATAGAATTAAACCAAGTTAATTAAAATCTTGATAGATATATGAAAATCAAAATTATTCTTTTAACCACCTTCATGCTTGCGCCTTTTTCTGCCTTGGCTCATGTTGATGATTTGTCCATGATGAATATGATGAACGGCTGGGGCGGATGGTTCGGCTGGACCTTTATGATTTTGTTTTGGGTTTTAATTATTGTCGGAATTATCGCTCTCATCAAGGGGCTGATTGGTCAAAATGGGGGAGGAGGAAGTAAAGAAAAATCTGCCCGGGACATTCTTGAGGAACGCTACGCCAAAGGCGAGATTGATCAAGAAGAATTTGAAGAGAAGAAAAAAGATTTAAGTTAAAGATGAAATCAAAAATATTTTTTGTTCTGGTTTTGATTATTCTGGGGCTAGCCGGCTACGGCTATTTTAAATCAATTCCTGGCGTCGAGCCCGGAACAGGGGATTTGCCCCGCATTGAAATTACTCCGAAATCTTTTGATTTCGGCGAGGTGCAGTACGGCGAGATAGCCGAATATAACTTTAAAATAAAAAATATGGGTTCGGCCGTTTTGGAAATAAAAAGAGTGGCCACTTCCTGCTCCTGCACCACTGTCAAAGTTCTGAAAGAAGTGATTGCTCCAGGCGAAGAAACAGACCTTCAGGTGGCATACAATACCAGCGCCATGTCCGGTCCCCACGGGCTGGGGTATCAAGAAAGAATCATTTACATTAAAAGTTCAGACCCTCTCAATCCTCAAGTTGAGGTAATGATTAAGGCTTATGTTAATTAACTTTTCCATGATTCCGCTGGTGGCGGTTACCGGTTTTTTGGACGGCATTCATCCCTGCGCCATCGCCATTTTGATATTTTTCATTGCTTTTCTGCTGACCATGCAGAAAACCTTTAAAAATATCTTTGCTCTGGGCTTGGTCTATATTTTTGTCATCTTCCTGACGTATCTGGCCGTGGGGGTGGGGCTGCTTTCGGGCATCGTGCTTTTTGGTCAGCATCATTTTTTTGCCATCTTGGGTTCATGGCTGTTGATTGTGATGGGGGTCATCCAGCTCAAAGATTATTTCTTTCCTAAACTGCCTATCCATTTGAGCATGCCTAAAATTTCCAGCGAGAAGATTAAGTCCAAGCTGGAAAAAGCCACTTTGCCGGGCATCATCATAGCCGCTTTCTTGGTCGGTCTTTGCTCCATACCCTGTTCGGGAGGAATTTATGCGGCCATCACCGCTCTTTTGGCTTCAAAAACCACCTATTTCACCGGCTTTCTGTACCTGCTGCTTTATAACCTGATGTTTGTCACGCCGCTGCTGATTCTGCTTTTATTTGCCGCCAACCCTCTGGCCTTAGCTAAAATCGCCGAGTTCCGGCAGAAGCATGAGAGAACAGAAAAATTGCTCATGGGGCTTGCGATGTTTTTCATCGGCGCAGGCATATTAACATTCTTTGTCTAAATATTATGGAAGAGAATCAAAAAGATAAAAAAGAAAAGTGTCCGCTTTGCAAGGTTTCTGGAGAGACATTGGAAAAACTGAAAAAGGAGGGCAAGAAAAAACAAAAAAGGGGAAAACCCTTCTGGAAATTATGGTAAAATTAACTATTTTCGTCGTCCTCGGAACAATTTTAATCACTACCTTGCTTGTTTTCGGTCTGGGCAAGACGGGTCAAGCCGGTCAGGGGACAATAGAGGTGAGCCCCAAAGAATACGACGCCGGCATTGTTTCAATGGCTGGCGAGCTGGTCAAGAAAACTTTTGAAATCAAAAACATCGGCCAGGGAGATTTGAAAATAACTGACATCTCAACTTCCTGCATGTGCACGACCGCCCGTTTGAGGGTAGGTGATAAAATCAGTCCCGAATTCGGTATGGCCGGCATGGATAATGCCTCAACGTTTTGGTCTCAAAAAATCGCTCCCGGAGAAATGGGTGAGCTGGAAGTGACCTTTGACCAGGCGCTTCACGGAGAGGCGGGCTTGGGAGATATTGTCAGGGCTATTTATATCCAAAGTGACGACGCGCAGCACCCAAGAGCGGAAGTAAAGTTGACGGCCAAGGTTGTAAAATAGGGATAAAATAGGTTAGAATAAATCTATGAAAAAATTAATTACCACGATAAAGGGTTGGTTGCCAACGATAATCTGCCTTTTTGCTTTATTTTTGGTCGCCTATTTGCTGACCGTTACCCAAACGATGCCGGCCAAAAAATCCGTAACAGCCGCCGCGCAGATTGACTCAGCCGATATTTTAAAAAATATCAATCCACCGACGGGCTTCACTATCAATGCGACTTACGGAGATATCGGACCAAAGCTTTTGGCTTCGGGCGCCATTGATTTTGAAAGAATGAAATCGCTTTACGAGCAATCAGGCGTGCCTTTAACCGAAAGCCAGATTCAGATTTTAACCAAAGGCTCGGACGAAAAAATCGAGATTACTCCGGAAAATTCTTATTTTTTTTTAAATCTTCTCTGGGCTTTTGGTTTGGCTAATAAGAATCCGATTTTGGATTCAGGGCCGATGCAAAAATACGGCCAGGACCAGATCGGTCGATTCGCTTCAACCGGCGGCTGGACTTTGGGGATAAAACCAGCCATGGAACTTTACTCCCAATACGAGATTGTTCCTTTGGACAGTCAGCAGCAGGCCATCCTGGAAGATTTTGCTTTTAATTCTTATCGGCCCTGTTGTTCCAATCCGACCGGGTTTCCCGATTGCAACCACGGCATGGCAATGTTGGGCTTGGGGGAAATTATGGCGGGACAAGGAGCCACTGTCGATGAAATTTTTGAGGCCTTCAAATACGTCAATGCCTTTTGGTTTCCTCAAACCTATTTTGACATCGCTACTTATTTTAAAGCCAAGGAGGGTCAAGATTGGAGCGAGGTTTCGGGTAGAACCGTGGCCGGTAAAGACTATTCCACTCCCCAGGGCTGGCAGAAAGTGCGCCAATGGTTGACAGCTAATAATTTAATTGAGAAAGCTCCTTCGGGCGGAGGCAGTTGCGGAGTGTAAAATAAGCGATGAGAATTATTTTAATTTTCGGCGCCATTTTTTTAACCATCGCAGTTTGGTTTTTTTGGGGTAAAATATCAACACCAGAGCCGGAGATTATTGCCCAAAACGGTCTTCACTGGCACGCTCATCTTAGCATTAATATTCTGGGCGAAGCCAAAGATATACCGGCCGGTATTGGTCTGGCGGGTCTTCCCCATAAACCAATACACACTCACGACCGCGACAATTTAATTCATCTGGAATTTTCCGGTTTGGTCAGAGAAGACGATTTGCGGCTGGGTCAATTCTTTAGGATTTGGGGGAAAACATTTAGTAAAGATTGTATTTTTGATAAATGTACGGGGCCTGAAGGAAAATTAACCATGCTGGTAAACGGCAAAGAAAATTTTGAATTTGAGAATTATCTGATGCGAGACGGTGACAAAATAGAAATAATTTTTAAAAAAGAGGAAGGCATCGCAGGAGTCGTTGTTAAAGAAATTATGGTTGTTGGAACTGAATTTGCTTTTTCACCTTCAACTATTAGTGTAAAAGCCGGTGACCTTGTTAAGATTACTTTCCAGAATAACGGAAACGCCCCCCACAACTTAGTGATTGAAGGATTGGGGATATCCACTAAAACAATTAACTTTGGCCAAACAGATACGGTTCAATTTACTGCTCTCAACTCAGGAACTTATACCATTTTTTGTTCGATTCCCGGCCACCGGGCAGCCGGCATGATGGGCAGTTTAATGGTTGAATAAATTATGGAGCCGACTTTAATTTTCGGCCAAGATTTGCTTTTTTGGATTGCCATTTTGCTGACGATGGTCTTTTTTATAGATTTAGCTACCTGCTGGTGGTACAATGCATTGAACTGGGGGCCGTTTAGAAAATTCAGAGACAAGCTGGTAAAATACCACAAATATACAAGAATTTCACTTATTCTTCTTATGGTAATACATATTGTTTTTCACGTTTTATTCCAGGTCTACGGCATTACATTCTAAAATAAATTTCATCAGTATATCATAATAACAATACATACGTATTCTTATTATAACAGGCTGAATTTTCTTTTAAGTTCACGATTATCACCAATGTCTTTAGCCACTATCAGTCGCACTTCATTTTCTTTTAATTCAAAGAAATCCTTGATGATTTCTATTTCTGCTTTGCAGTTAAAAGCATGCACCCAGACACTTTTTTGGAGGCACTGAAAGCCAAGCTCTTTGAGTAATTTTCTGATTGTATTTCTTTGAGCGGTTTTTAAGTTTGATATATCAAAAGTTAGTACCCTCCAGAGACTATCCCATTTTTTGGGGGGTTGGATTTTCATTCTATTTATTTGCATATAGCCAGCCATTTTTTCGCCTTTCGGTGTGAGGGTAAGTTTTATGTCGTGACCATCTTTTTCCAACATGATAAAGCCGCGTTTTCTAAGTTCACAAAATTTTGATGATACTTTTGTTTTGGGATATTTATTTCTGTTTTTAAGGCTTTTCCAAATTGCTATGCCGAAATACGGAGAAGTAGCGGCAAGAGCAATGCCGCCAGATATTAAAAGCAGGGTTAAAATATCTTTAGTAATTTCCGATCGAGGTTTGCGAAAATAATACTTGTATTTTTTCACATTATTTTAAATTATAATAAGAATACATACGTACTCTTATTATAACAGAAGAATAATTAGAAGTATAGCGGTCTGTAGAAGTATGGTGGCCTTGAATAATAATGATAATTAAGATAGAATAAATATATAAAATTTATGGAACAAGATTGGATTAAAGAAGTTAAAAACAGAATCAAAGGCGTGCCGCTGGCCAGCGGCCGGTCTAATAAGCTGGGCAAAATCAGTTTTGACGACTTGGTTTTTGTGCCGGCCCAGCTGGCTAAAAGACCGGTGGATTATTTTCGTGAGGCCATCAGCACCAAAACCATTATCGGAAAAAACAGTAAAAAGCCGATTACCTTGGATGCGCCCATTCTTATCGGCGCCATGTCTTTTGGCGCTCTAAGCAAGGAAGCCAAGATTGCCTTAGCCAAGGCTTCTACCCTGGCTGGAACAATAGAGAATACCGGAGAAGGCGGCATGATATTGGAGGAAAGAGAGTTCTCAAAACATTTAATCGTCCAGTATAGCACCGGCCGGTTCGGCATTAACGAAGAAGTGCTTAAAAAAGCCGATGCCATAGAAATAAAAATCGGCCAGGGCGCCAAGCCGGGGCAAGGCGGGCTTTTGCCTAAAGAAAAAGTCACCGAAGAAATCGCTAAAATTAGAAAAGTTGAAAAAGGCCAAGATATCCATTCTCCGCCCTATCATGTAGATATCAAAAATATTGAAAATTTGAGAGAAAAAGTGAAATGGCTGAGAGAGCTGACCGGCGGCAAGCCCATAATTATTAAATTGGGAGCGGGCGATGTGGCAAGCGACGTCAGTCTGGCCGTTCAAGCCAACCCCGATATTATTGCCCTAGACGGCATTGAGGGCGGCACGGGCGCCGCGCCCGAAGTCATGCTGGATGAAGTGGGCATTCCGACTCTGGCTGCGCTGCATAGGGCCAGAAAAACTTTAGACGAACTCAAAGCGCCTCAAGAACTCTGGATCGGCGGGGGATTCAACAAGGGAGGGGATTTTGCCAAGGCCCTGGCTCTGGGCGCTGACGCTGTTTTTGTCGCTTTTCCTCTAATGGTGGCCATGGGCTGCACTTATTGCAAACTATGCTACCTTGGGAAATGCCCGGTAGGCATCGCTACCCAGGACGAGGTGTTAAGAAAAAAACTGGATATTGAAGCCGCTCCCCACATCGCTAGTTTTATCAAAAATTGCACTGAAGAAATAAAAATGGTGGCTGGCGCCGTCGGGAAAAACAATGTTCATGATTTGGCAGTAGAGGACTTAAGGGCTTTAACCCCGGAAGTGGCCAAAATCACCGGAACGAAATTCATTTAAGCCATGCTTATTTTAAGCGACGAAAATTTCAAAAAAGAAATTCAAAGCGCCGGGAAGCCGGTCTTGGTTGATTTCTGGTCGGCTTCCTGCATACCTTGCCTGATGCTGGCCCAGGTCCTGGAAAAACTGAGCCAGGAGGCAGCGTATCAGGATAAAGTTGTTTTCGCCAAAATTAACATAGACCAATCTCCACTGATGGCTCAAGAATATCAGGTTGACAGGATCCCCATGGTTTTGCTGTTTAAAGAAAATAAGGCGGCTGCCGGATTTATCGGAGCTCAGTCGGAGAATGTCATCAGAGAGTTTCTTTCAAAAAATCTCAATGGAAAAAATAATTAAAGACCAAGTCCCGCCACAGCGGGACGAAGGTGAAGAAGAGGACGAAGTCCTCTTCGCCTATGCCAAATACGCCGTCCAAAGCGGTTTCAGGTTGAATCCGGATGAAAAAGTGGTGGAAAGAGTGGTGAAGGGATTGCTGGAGAATGAAAAAAAATACGGTCAAAGATATTGTCCCTGTAGAAGAGTGACCGGTAATCTTGAGGAAGATCGTCTTAAAATTTGTCCCTGCGCCTGGCATAAAGAAGAGCTGGAACGGGACGGGCACTGTTATTGCGGCTTGTTTGTCAAACCATAACCGGTTTTGTTGCTACTTAATATCTGTGCTAAACTAAAAGTATGATGAAGCAGGTATTTACAATATTATTCATTACCGGTCTTGTTGGGCTTGCTGTTTTCGGCATTTTGGCGATGAGCCATAGTGCCGGACAGAGTCATGATGGCTGTATTGCGGCGACCGCTCAAGGAACTGATTGTCCAAAGGAAGACGGAACGATTTTCTTTGCGGCCTTCCACCTGGACGTTTTCCGAAGTTTTTCAACGGCGATTTTCAACGGCAAAACGGCCAGCATGCTGTTTTTGTTGATTGCTCTGTTTTTTGCTGTCGCTTTCGGGCTTGCAGCGCATTATCACCGCCAGCAGTTTTTAAAATCATCTTTTTTCCCATCTCAAAGAGAACTCACTCGCTGGCTGGCTCTCCACGAAAATAGTCCCGCTATGTCATAGGGCGCCGGTATAAAACCGCGAGTCGGGCGAGTTTTGTATCGTGCGTCTTTAATCCCTCTGAAATAGGGATTTTTGTTTTCTTTAATCATTGTAATGACAACCGATTAAAATTTATGGAATTACTGCTCAGCGCATCAATCATAGCCGCGTTTATTGCCGGAGTAGCCGCTCTTTTCGCCCCATGCTGCATTACCGTACTTTTGCCATCGTATTTTGCTTCCATTTTCCGCGAACGCCGTAAAGTTTTTGTCATGACCTTTATTTTCTTTTTGGGGATTCTCGCGGTCTTTTTACCAATTGGGTTAGGGGTGGCGGCGATTGGCAGATTTTTCAGCCAATATCATAATACAGTGTTCGGCATCGGAGGCATCTTTCTCGCCGTGCTGGGAGTTATTATTCTTACTGGTAAGCATTGGTCATTGCCGATTCAAGTGCACCCGGCGCTTAAAAAACACAATGCGGCTTCGGTATTTACACTTGGCGTATTTTCTGGAATCGCTACCACTTGCTGCGCGCCTGTGTTGGCGGGTGTATTGGCTCTGGCCGCGCTTCCGGATTCCATATTCTGGGGCGGCATATACACCCTAAGTTATGTTTTCGGAATAGTGGCGCCGCTCTTTTTGATTTCGTTTTTCCTGGACAAGGTGAATTTTGAACAAAAATTTCAGCGAATTTTCAACCGGCCGATTCGCTACCGATTGGGCGGTGCGGTGATAAGCATTACGGTCTCTGAGGCGATTGCTGGTGTCACTTTTTTGACCATGGGCGTTTTGATTCTTTATCTGGCGTTTACCAACCGGCTCCTGATGCAAGCCGGAGGATACCAAACAGGCGTCAATATTTATTTCGCAAAGATTTTACAATTAATCAACAGCATAATTATTCAATAATTTAAAAATATGGCAAAAATAAATACTTCAACGATTATTATCGCAATGCTCATTGTCATCGTAGTCGGTCTTCTAATCGTGAACGGCAGTAAGAATAAAATCAATGTGCCGGCGGTGGATGAGCGCGGCCATCCCATTGCCGCCAACTCTTCTGCCGCATTACTTGAGAATTTCAAAAATAAACCGGCGCCGGAATTCGCGTTGGCCGACAAAGACGGAAAAATATATTCTTTGAACGAACTGCGCGGTAAAAACGTCATTCTTTTCTTCAACGAAGGATTGATGTGCTACCCGGCCTGCTGGGATCAGATTGTCGCATTTGCCAAAGATGAGCGATTCAATAATGCCGACACCATTGTTCTGTCGGTGGTCGTGGACCCGCCGGAAGAATGGCAGAAAGCAGTTGAACAAATGCCGGAGCTTGGAGAAGCAACGGTTATATTCGATAAGAATGCGGCGGTATCCAAACGATTCGGCATGCTCACCACTGCGTCCTCGATGCATTATGGTTCGCTCCCCGGGCACACTTATGTACTAATTAATAAAGAGGGGATAATCAAGCATATTTTTGATGACCCGAATATGAGCATCCATAATAATCAATTAGTTTTGGAACTTGAGAAATTAAGTCAAAACCAATGAACGAACCATCTTCTGCCTACGGTCTTTGGCCATTGGTCATCATCAATTCGCTGATATTCATTATTTTTGCGTTCAGTTTTACCAAACCAAAAACCTCGCGGGACTGGCGATCGTTTGGCGCGTTCTCGGCATTTATAGTGGCTTTGTTTACGGAGATGTATGGTTTTCCGCTTACGATTTATTTATTTTCGGGCTCGCTTTCTGCGACATTTCCCGGCGTTGATTTTCTCTCGCACAATTCCGGTCATCTCCTTGAAGACATCTTTGGCTGGGGCGGCGACCCGCATTTCGGGCCGTTTCACATTTTAAGCTATATTTTGATTATTTACGGCATCGTACTTCTTGTTAGCGCTTGGAGGGTGCTTTATGCGGCGCAACGCGACCACCAACTTGCGATAATCGGTCCTTACGCCAAGATACGTCACCCGCAGTATGCGGGATTCATTCTTATTATGCTCGGGTTCCTGGTCCAGTGGCCAACGATTTTGACTCTCGTTATGTTCCCGGTGCTGATTTGGATGTATGTACGGCTTGCCCGCAGCGAAGAACGGGACGCAAAACTGAAGTTTGCTGAAATTTGGGCGGCGTATGCCGAACAAACGCCCGCGTTCATTCCCCGGTTATTTCAAAAGAAGTAGGTAGTGTGAATAATTGAATCTTGACCATCATACTCCCAGGGAGTATTATAAGAGTGTATGAAAAAAGCAATTAAAAAAAGAGTTGTCCGGAGGCTGAAGATTCTGGAGGGCCAAATTCGGGGACTCCAGAAAATGATTGAAAAAGAAAAATACTGCATTGACATTCTCCAGCAGTCTTCGGCCGCAAAAAATGCGCTTTCGGGCATTGAAGATTTGGTTTTAGAAAATCATCTTTCAACGCACGTCATAGAACAAATCCAATCCGGCAAAGAATTAAAAGCCGCCAAGGAAGTTTTAGCGATTTATAAACTATCAAAAAAGAAATAAAATTATCGATTAAGATAAAACTTTAAAAGTTATTCATAAAGGTCGAAAATTATTAATAAATAATTTAATGTATGTTTAACTTATTCAAAGAAAAATGCCCGATTTGTAAAATGGAATTAGTAAAAGGCAAAGAATATCCCGCAGGATACGGCAAGAAATTTTGCTCGGATAGCTGCAAAGAAGAATATCGCAAGAAATTGGCAAAAGAGCAGTCAAAATCTTCCGGGGGATGTTGCCATTAAAACCGGGTATTAAGATGCAACAAAAGTATTTATTATTAATGGCCCTATGTTGTTTGGCGTCGCTGGCGCTGATTATTGGTTTTTCTGCTTTTTTCAGAGGCGGCAGCAATTATTGGGTTTGGCTGATTATTTTGCTTTGCCCGGTTTTGCATATCTTAATGATGAGAGGTCATACACGCGGTAAATAAAGGTCAAAAATAATTAAAAAATAAACAAAATAAATATGAAAAACATCAATCGAATTGCCTTGGTCGGTGGAACCGTTTTTACAATTTTCGATATGATTTGCGCCATATTCGCCGCTTTCGCCCTAAGGCCGTTTTTGACTTTCTGGAGCTATATCGCTCACGTCGAATTCTCGGGAGTCCAGGCCGAGAGCTCCGTCACCTTCGGCAGCTTTGTGGGAGGAGCCGTTTTCTTTTTCATCGTCGGCTACGTCGTGACTTGGATTTTCGTTTGGCTGCACCAGAAATTTTGCTGCGAAGAAAAGCAGTTAAAATAATTTAAACAATATAAGAATGAGAAAACCGATCATTTTTGGTTTCGGCGCAAATTTAATTTTATTGTTTTTATATTTCTTAGTCTTAAGCATTATTTCCGGTTGGGATTTTGCTGTCAGCCAATTTAAGGGAAATTGGTATTGGATTATTGGTCTAACTACGGGTTTTGGCACCCAGATCGGCATTTTTACATACTTGCGAGTATTGCATCAAGCGAAAGTTTCCGGGAAAATTGTTGCCGCTTCGGGAACAACCTCGACTATTGCTATGATTTCCTGCTGCGCGCATTATCTGGTTAATATTTTACCGATTATCGGAATTTCGGGATTGGCGGTTTTCCTCGGTCAGTATCAAACAGAGCTTTTTGTTGTCGGGGCCATTTCAAATCTCGCCGGGATTTCTTATCTTCTCAGTAAAGCGAAAAAAATTAAACAAAACCACACTCTATGAAACGCAAAATAATTTTATTGTTGATTCCGGTTATTGTTTTGGCATCAATTACCACGTATTTTTTTATTGGTAAGAACGACGCAAAAGAAGAGAACCTTTCGCCTTCTTTTGAATCGGAAATAAAAACCAGCGATATAAACGGAGTTTTATTTGAAGTCGCGCTTTTGGATTTTGCGCCCGAGAACCCGCTTCGGTTTGACGTAACAATTACCACGCACTCGGGTTCTTTGGACTTTGATTTAACTAGAGCGTCGTTTTTAGAAGACGACAGGGGCGATAAATATGAGCCTTTGGAGTGGCAGGGGCCTCCGCCCGGCGGGCACCACTTGGAGGGAGTCCTGATCTTTCCTATAATAAACAAAGAAGCCAATAAAATTAAACTTACCATTCAAGGTTCCGTTTTGAGAACTTTTGAATGGGATTTGAGATAAGACAATATGACCAAAGAAGTATTTAAAATTCAAGGCATGACCTGCGCTTCCTGCGCCAGAACCATCGAGAAGGCGGTTTCCAGTTTAGCCGGAGTCATATCGGCTCAAGTTAATTTTGGAGCAGAAACCCTATTGGTTGAATTTGATGAAGCAAAAATTAGCCCCAAAGATATGGCCAAGACAGTAAAAGATGTCGGTTATCAGCTTTTAGTGCCAGAGGTATCGGTGAGCAACAAGGCTACGGTTAACAAGGAAGGTAAATCATTTTTATCTTTGAAAGTTGTTGGTATGGATTCACCTCACTGCGCCATGGTGGTAGAAAAAGCCATCAAAACCTTGCTGGGTATTGAAAAAGCGGAAGTTGATTATAACAATACCAGGGTAAAAGTTATTTTTGATCAAGGGAAAGTTGAAGAATCGCAAATTAAAAAAGTTATTGAAGACTCGGGCTATAAAACCATTTCCGAAACCTCTGAGGCCGAAGACGTTTTGTCTCAAGAAAAAAAAGAAAGGGAGAAAGAACTCTCAGGCCTAAAGAAAAAAGTGATTATCGGAACAGCTCTTTCGATACCCATATTTTTAGGCAGTTTCCCCGAATGGTTTCCGTTTGTCCCGAAGATTTTAACTAATTTTTTCCTTTTATTCGTTTTGACGACCCCAGTCCAGTTTTGGGTGGGCTCAAGATTTTACCGAGGGCTTTTAGTATTGGTAAAATACCGGACAGCCGACATGAATACTTTGATTGCTATGGGAACTTTGTCTGCGTACCTTTACAGTTCAGCCGTTACCTT
>MHMH01000008.1:17310-41728 GCA_001819335.1 Candidatus Nealsonbacteria bacterium RIFCSPLOWO2_01_FULL_43_32
ACAGTTCAGCCGTTACCTTTTTCCCGGATTTTTTCCGCTTTTTAGGAGGAGAACCCAAGATTTATTTTGACACTTCAGCCATTATCATCACTTTAATTTTATTTGGCAGGTATCTTGAATTGTTGGCTAAGGGCCGCGTTTCAGAAGCCATTAAAAAATTGATGAAATTGGGCGCTAAAACTGCGAGATTAATCGATGACGGCAAAGAAAAAGAGGTGCCAGTGGAAGAAGTCCAGGTGGGGGATGTAATTTTAGTAAAACCGGGAGAAAAAATTCCGGTTGACGGCGAAGTTCTGAAGGGCAGGTCTTCGGTTGATGAATCATTAGTCACCGGGGAATCGATGCCGGTAACTAAAGAATTGGGTTCAAAAGTAATCGGGTCTACGATAAATCTTTCGGGAATGCTGAAATTCAAGGCAACAAAAGTCGGGAAAGAAACCTTATTGGCTCAAATTATCAAAATGGTGGAGCAGGCCCAGGCATCAAAAGCGCCGATCCAGAGATTGGCTGATTTGGTTTCTTCTTATTTTGTGCCGATAGTTATCATAATCGCTTTTTTAACTTTTGCTGTTTGGCTTTTCTTCGGGCCAGCCCCGGCTTTTATTTTCGCTTTGGTTAATTTTGTGGCCGTGCTCATTATTGCTTGTCCTTGTGCTTTGGGATTGGCCACGCCTTTGGCCATTATGATAGGCACGGGCAATGCGGCGCAAAGAGGGGTTTTGATTAAGGACGCGGCCACTCTGGAAATCGCCCATAAGATCAAAGCCATTATTCTGGATAAAACCGGCACCTTGACTAAGGGCAGGCCGGAACTGACAGACATCATTGCTTTGGACGGAGAGAGAAAAGAAATTTTACAACTGGCTGCTTCTCTGGAGCAGTATTCCGAGCATCATCTGGCTAGACCCATTCTTGAGCAGGCTCGAGCCGAAAAATTAAAACTATTTGAAGTTAAAAACTTTGAGGCCGTGGCCGGCAAGGGCGTGAAAAGCGATTTGGGAGCCGTGGGCAACCGAGGCTTGATGAAAGACTTAAATCTTTCGCTGGCTGATACGGAGCAAGACATGGCTCAGTTGGAGAGCGAAGGCAAGACCGTGGTGATTTTAGCTTCAGCCAATAAAATAAAAGGGTTAATAGCTATTGCCGATACTTTAAAAAATGAATCGGCCAAGACGGTTAGGGCGTTAGAGAAAAAGGGGATTGAGGTTTGGCTGATTACCGGTGACAATGAAAAAGTAGCCCGAGCGATTGCCCAACAGGTTGGGATAAAAAATATTATGGCTGAAGTTTTGCCTCAGGAAAAAGCTGAAAAGGTTAAAGCTTTGCAAAAAACAGGCAAGCTGGTGGCCATGGCCGGCGAC
This sequence comes from Candidatus Nealsonbacteria bacterium RIFCSPLOWO2_01_FULL_43_32, assembly GCA_001819335.1. GTDB lineage: Bacteria > Patescibacteriota > Minisyncoccia > Minisyncoccales > MHMH01 > MHMH01. The sequence goes on from MHMH01000008.1 coordinate 18,672, forward strand.
GGCATCAACGATGCTCCGGCGTTGGCTCAAGCTGACTTGGGCATTGCCATGGGCGAAGGCACGGATATTGCCATGGAGTCAGCCGAAATCACCCTGATGAGAGGAGATTTGACTTTGATTCCCGAGATGATTGCGCTTTCCCGCCGCACCCTGACCATCATCAAGCAAAACCTTTTCTGGGCATTTTTCTACAACGTCGCTTTCATTCCGGTGGCCGCGGGTGTTTTGTATCCTTTTTTCGGCATCTTACTCAATCCGATTTTTGCGGCCGCCGCCATGGCGTTTTCTTCGCTGTCGGTGGTGCTCAATTCCCTGCGCTTAAAGCGTAACTAATATACAATAATCAACATCGTAAGTTGATCAAATGGTCGGGGCGCTGGGAGTTGAACCCAGGTCACAGGACCCCCAGCCCTGCATAATGGCCGCTATACTACGCCCCGGCAATCTGAAAATACGAAATTCGAATATCGAAATTCAAAACAAATTTAAAATTCTAATTTTCAAAATTCAAAACAGGTTTCGGATTTCGTGCTTCGGATTTCGAATTTACGCCTTTCCAAGGCGTTTGATGCACTTGGCGCAAGCCTTGACTCTTTTACCCGATGCCAAAGTCACCCATTGGAGATTGGGATGTTTTCTTTTTTGAATGGTGCGGTTGAATTTGCCCCTCAACTTTCTTAACTTCCAAACCATTCGGCCTCTTTTGCCGCAAACGGCGCATTGTTTAGCCATATATTGATATGCTATCAGAGTTTTTTATTTTTTTCAAGCCATGGTATAATTTGAAGACATGGAAATTCTGTTTTTAATCATTATTCTTATTTTTTCTATTGTTGTTCACGAGGTGGCTCACGGGGCCATGGCCAGTCATTTGGGCGACCCTACGGCCAAGAATGCCGGCCGGCTTACCTTAAATCCTTTGAAACACTTGGATCCCGTGGGTTCGGTGCTCCTGCCGGTTTTATTGATTTTGACCACGGGTACCGGCCTGGGCTGGGCCAAGCCCGTGCCCGTTAATCCTTCAAATTTCCGGGATCAAAAATACGGTTCTTTCAAAACAGCTCTAGCGGGACCCGCCGCCAATTTAGCCATTGCCCTGGTTTTCGGATTAATCATCCGCTTTTCTTTTGAGCTGCTGCCGCTCGTCCTGATTGGCATGTTCTCTTATATTGTTTTCATCAACGTACTTTTAGCCGTGTTCAATCTGATGCCGATTCCTCCTTTGGACGGCTCGCACCTGCTTTTTGCTTTCTTGCCTGATGCCCTGCAAAATATAAAAATCTTTCTGACGCAGTTCGGTTTTTTTATTTTAATTTTCCTGCTTTTCTTTTTTCCGTGGTTTCGTATCTTTTTAAATAAGCTCGTCGGTTTCGTTTTCTCTTTCATCACCGGTGTTTCGTTTTAGTTGACACCGTTTGATTTATTTGTTAAATTTTAATTTGTTATGCCCACTATCCAGCAATTGATTAAAAAAGGAAGAAAGAGCGCCAAAAAGAAAGACAAAACGCCTGCCTTGACTTTCGGTTTCAATGTTTTGCAGAATCGTCCCAAGGTCTATCCTTCTTCGTTCAAAAGGGGAGTGTGTTTGAAGGTTTTTACCACGACCCCCAAAAAACCGAACTCGGCTTTGAGAAAAGTGGCTCGGGTCCGTTTGACCAATGGCATGGAAGTGACTGCTTACATCCCGGGTGAAGGCCACAATCTCCAGGAGCACTCGATTGTGGTCATCAGGGGCGGCCGGGTGAAAGATTTGCCCGGCGTCAGATACCATATCGTCAGGGGGGTTTTGGATGCGGGCGGGGTTGAAGGCAGAAAACAAGAGAGGTCAAAGTATGGAGTTAAATTAGTAAAATAAAAAATCAGCGAATAACGAATTTATTTCGAATATACGAATATTCGTAAATTCGTGACCGATTCGCGATTAGTTGATTTCTATGGCAAGAAGAAAAATAAAAAAACAAAATATTTTGCCTGATTCCGTCTATAGCAGTATGGTCGTAGCCAAGCTGATTAACTACATTATGAGAAGAGGCAAGAAAGTCATGGCCATGAAAATTGTTTATGGGGCTTTTGATATTATTAAAGAAAAAACCAAGAAAGAGCCTTTGGAGATTTTTGAAAAAGCCCTAGCCAACGCTTCTCCCTTATTGGAGATCAAACCGAAAAGGGTCGGCGGGGCCACCTACCAGGTGCCCCGGGAAGTGAGGGGAGACAGAAAGCTCGCCTTGGCCTTGAGGTGGCTTATTACGGCCGCCAAGTCTAAAAAAGGCCGGCCCATGAAAGAGAAGCTGGCCGAAGAGATTATGTTAGCCAGTACCAACGAAGGCGCGGCCATCAAAAAGAAAGAAGATGTCCACAGAATGGCGGAGGCGAACAGAGCATTCGCACACTTCGCGTGGTGAAATCAGCTCGTTGATTTCTATGCCCAGAACTTATCCCATTGAGAGAATCAGAGATATTGGTATTATCGCCCATATCGACGCCGGTAAAACAACCATGACCGAGCGAGTTTTGTTTTACACCGGCATTTCGCATAAAATCGGCGATATCGACGAAGGCACCACGGTCATGGATTGGATGGTTCAGGAAAGAGAAAGGGGCATTACCATCACGTCGGCGGCCACTACCTGTTTTTGGAAGGTTAAGGGAGGAGCGGAGCACCGCATCAACCTTATTGATACGCCTGGCCACATTGATTTTACGGCCGAGGTGCAGCGGTCTTTGAGGGTCTTGGACGGAGCCGTGGTGGTTTTCGACGGGGTGGCAGGCGTAGAACCACAGTCAGAAACAGTTTGGCGGCAGGCCGACAAGTTTAAAGTGCCCCGAATGTGTTTTATCAATAAATTGGACCGCATGGGCGCTTCTTTCGAGAAGAGTTTGGAATCAATCCAACAGAAGCTGACGCCCAATGCCGTGGCCGTGCAAATACCGATTGGCCTGGAAGACGAATTTAAAGGCGTGATTGATTTACTTCTCATGAAAGCTTTTAGTTTTGAAGGAGAGTCAGGCGAGCTCGTCAAAGAACAAGAAGTCCCCGAGAATTTTGTTGGAGAAGCCCGAAAATGGCGCACGCAATTGATTGAAAAAATTGCTTCTGAAGACGAGCAGCTACTTGAGCAGTTTTTGGCCGGCCAGGAAATGGCTGTTGAAGAATTGAGAAAAGTTTTAAGGCAGGCGGTGTTAGACTACAGACTGGTGCCGGTGTTCTGCGGCTCGGCCCTGAAGAATAAAGGCGTTCAGCTGATGCTTGACGGAGTAGTTTACTATCTGCCCTCACCTATTGATTTGCCGCCGGTCAAAGGCACTGACCCCAAAACTGGCCGAGAGATCGAAAGAAAGGCTTCAGACTCAGAGCCGTTTTCCGCTTTAGCCTTTAAAGTCGCCACTGACCCGTATGTGGGTACTTTGACCTATTTTAGGGTTTATTCGGGCACGCTTATCAAGGGTTCTTATGTGTTGAATTCATCCAGCGGAGAAAGAGAAAGAATCGGCCGAATTCTAAGAATGCATGCGGCTGAAAGAGAAGAAGTCAGCGATCTCTTTACCGGCGATATTGCGGCCACCGTGGGCTTGAAGAATACCACCACTGGGCATACGTTATGCGACGAAGTCCAGCCTATTGTGCTGGAAAAGATTATCTTCCCCGAGCCCGTGATTTCCATCCGCATTGAGCCCAAGACCAAAGCTGACCAGGAGAAAATGGGTCTAGCTCTCAAGAAACTGGCTGAAGAAGACCCCACCTTCAGGGTTAAGGGAGATATGGATACGGGCGAAACGATTATTTCGGGCATGGGCGAACTGCATTTGGAGATTATCGCCGACCGCCTGAAAAGAGAGTTTAAGGTTGAAGCGAGCGTGGGCCGGCCCCAGGTGGCTTATAAAGAAACGATTAAAGAAACCGCCGAAGCCGAAGGTAAATACATCAAGCAGTCCGGCGGCCGAGGTCAATACGGCCATGTTTGGCTGAAAGTGGAGCCCAAGGAAAGAGGCCAGGGCTTTGAATTTATTAATGAAATTAAGGGCGGCACGATTCCCCAAGAATTCATCCCCGCGGTGGGCAAAGGCGTCAAAGAAGCCATGGATAAAGGCGTGGTCGCTGGCTACCAGCTCGTGGACATGGCGGTGACCCTTTACGACGGTTCTTATCACGAGGTTGATTCGTCAGAGGTGGCTTTTAAAATTGCCGGGTCTATGGCTTTGCAGACGGCTTGCAAAAAAGCCAAGGCGATTCTGCTGGAGCCTATTATGAAATTGGAAGTCGTGGTGCCCGCTGACTTTTTGGGAGATACCATCGGCGATTTATCGGCCAGGAGGGGGAGGATCGAAGAAACCAGCGACCGGCTCAACACCAAAGTGATTGACGCCAAAGTGCCTTTATCAGCTATGTTCGGCTACGCCACTGCCTTGAGATCGTTGACAGAAGGCCGGGGAACGTTTACGATGGAGTTTGAGGACTATGAAGAAGTGCCTCAGAATATAGCGCAGGAGATCATTGAGGGGAAACGCAAGTAAAACCACCAATAAAATCACTAATTCAATTCACGAATAATCACTAATTAAAGATAATTCGTAACGAAAAATTAGTAACTATTAGAGGTATGAATCTTGATGAAATCAAAAAATTAATAGAGGAGGACGGCGGTAAAATCATTATTGTGGAGCAGGGGCGGCCAACCATGGTCATCACTTCTTTTGAGGAATACAAGAAAAAGAAAGGGGGATCAGAGCCGAAGAAAGAACAGCCGGCTGTTCCGGCCGCTAAAGAAATTTCCGAAGAGGAGCTGAATATCGAGGACTTGCCGTTTTAGTATTGACACTTCTTCTTTGGTTTGTTAAGCTGATAATTAGTAATAATTAATAAATACAATAAAGTAAAAACATATGGCAGAAAAAGAAAAGTTTTTGAGGGAAAAGCCTCATGTTAATATCGGGACAATTGGTCACGTTGACCATGGCAAGACCACTTTAACCGCTGCTTTGCTTCACGTGCTTCACCTGAAGGGTTTTCGCGCATCAGAAAGAAGCGTGGATCAGATTGATTCTGCGCCCGAAGAAAAAGCGAGAGGCTTAACCATTGCTGTTTCTCACTTGGAATACGAGAGTGAGAAAAGGCACTATGCCCACATTGATTGTCCGGGCCACGCCGACTACATTAAAAATATGATTACCGGAGCGGCTCAGATGGACGGGGCGATTTTAGTGGTTTCAGCTCCCGATGGTCCCATGCCTCAAACCAGAGAGCATATTCTTTTGGCTCGCCAAGTGGGTCTGCCCGCCATCGTCGTGTTCTTGAACAAATGCGATGCGGTGGACGACCCGGAAATCATTGATTTGGTGGAATCAGAAATCAGGGAACTGCTCAATAAATACAAATATCCCGGCGATACCACCCCGATTATCAGAGGTTCGGCTTTAAAAGCGTTGGAGGCCAAATCAGCCGATGACCCCTCGGCCAAACCCATTTTGGATTTGGTCAAGGCCGTGGACGAGTTTATTCCCGAGCCGGTCAGAGACACCAGCAAGCCATTCTTAATGGCCATTGAAGACGTTTTCTCCATTGCCGGCCGAGGCACGGTCGCCACGGGTCGGATTGAAAGGGGGGTGACCACTCCCAACGAAGACGTAGAGTTGATCGGCATGAAAGAAACCAAAAAAACCACGGTGGTGAGTATTGAGATGTTTAATAAGATGCTGGATGAAGGCAGAGCGGGCGATAACGTCGGCATTCTCTTAAGGGGCTTAAAGAAAGAAGACGTGGAAAGAGGTCAAGTGTTGGCCAAACCCGGGAGTATTACGCCTCACACTGAGTTTGAAGGTGAAGTCTATATTCTAACCAAAGAAGAAGGCGGTCGTCATACGCCCTTCTTCCCGGGATACAAACCTCAGTTTTACATTAGAACGACCGATGTCACCGGAGATGTGACCTTACCCGAAGGCACAGAGATGGTCATGCCTGGCGATACGGTTAATTTAAAAATCAAGTTGCTTGCCCCCGTAGCCTTGGAAGAGCAGCAAAGATTTGCTATTAGAGAGGGCGGCAAGACCGTGGGTGCGGGCGTAGTCACCAAAATTCTGAAATAGAATTTTGGAAATCCGAAGCACGAAATCCGAAACCATATGTTTAGAATTTATAATTTATAATTTTGAATTTGTTTCGAATTTCGATATTAGAATTTCGAATTTTCACAAAAAGAAATGTCCAAAAAGAAGCAGGAAGCGGTTGAAGAAGCGGTAAAGCCGAAGTTGCGTATCAAACTTCGAGCTTATGACCATAAGGTGATTGATAACAGCGCTCGACAGATTGTTGAGACGGCTTTAAGATACGGGTCAGAAGTTTTAGGCCCGGTGCCTTTGCCCACGGAAATCCGCAAATACACCGCCAACCGTTCCAGCTTTATTTATAAAGACGCTAGAGAACAGTTTGAAATGAGGGTGCATAAAAGATTGATTGACATCCTGACTCCCTCCTCTAGAGTGATTGATGCTTTGATGGGTTTGACGCTGCCGGCCGGCGTGGACATCGAAATCAAAATGTAATTAGAAGAGCCGCCCGAAAGGGCGGTTTTTTGGTGGGGCTCAAAGAAGATTCTCTTCTTTTCGACCTTCGCCCCGCTTCGCGGGACTCGGTGCTTGACTTTTTTGATAGATTAACTAATATATATTTAGATTTAGAAGAATTAAAAAATAAATAAGGAGGTATTCAATGGCGTCTACGATTGCCGAAAAATCAGTAATCGAGGGAAGATTGGGAGACTTAGAGAGCAAGATAAGAGCGAAGGCAGTAGCTTACCAAGAAATAAAAGAAACCCTAAGAAAAGCAGAAGAAGATTTGAGAGAAGCTGTCAGGAGGTATCGATCTCTGCGAGAAAAAGCTCAAAGAAAGGTTTGGGACGAGAAGAAATTGGGCTGGTGTCAGGGGTGTGATAAATTTCACTCTCAATTCAATATTTTTCTTTTATACGTCGAGGAGAGAGAGCATTATGGTTTCGGCCTTTATAAAAGATTGAGAACTTTTTGCCTGGAATGTAGCGAAAAGATGCTCAGCCGGCCCCGAGGCGGAAAATCAGAATTTCAGTGCTATAAAGCGAGAAGAACAAAGGAAGAGTTTGAAATATTTATTTCTGGTTCTTGGCAACCCGTTCCTAAACTAAAGAAACAAGAGATTGAAACCGAGAGAGATTTTATTCCTCAATCTGAATATATTTTTGGTAAGGAAATCGTCTTGAGGGGTTTTCCTCCAGAACTCAAAATAGATGGGGAAACTATCGCGATGGTACTTTAAGCACCACCAACAATATTAGCAATGAGCGGTGAGATGGAATCAATCACCGCTCTTTTATTTTCTAAACAGGTTCTAACGTCGTCCAGCCCGAGGAGTTCAGCATTGCTTAACCGGGATAAGTAATAAGCCCTTCGCTATCGCTCGGGTAGGCGATAAAGCTATCGCTTCATCTTCACGCTTCGCCGGCGCTCGCGTTATTGACAGCCAAATGGGCTTAGTATATACTGGTGATATGAGTATACTATCTATATGGTGTCTTGCTATATAGAATAAGTACTAACCAGAGAATCGCCGGGTTAGTCGCCCGGTGTTTTGTTGAAAAGGCGATGAGGCGTTGCCTCATCTTTATCTTCGTCCGCCATTGGCGGACTCGATTTATGAAATTTATTCTTGGCAAAAAACTTGGTATGAGTCAGATATTTGACGAGCAAGGGGACGTGGTCCCGGTGACTTTGATTGAGGCCGGGCCTTGTACTGTTTTGCAGATTAAAACCAAAGAGAAAGACGGCTACGAGAGCGTGCAGGTCGGTTTCGAGAAAATTGTAAAGAAAAATAAAATCAAAAAACCCCAGGCCAGCAAGCCGTTCCGCTATCTGAGGGAGTTCCTGGTTACGAGCGGCAAAGACGAGGAACGCAAGGCAGGGGATGAAATCAATGTTTCTGCTTTTGAGGAAGGCAAGACCGTCAAGGTGGCGGGCATTTCCAAGGGCAAGGGCTTCCAGGGAGCGGTGAAGAAATGGGGGTTTAAGGGCCGAAACGCCACTCATGGCGTTAAACACGAACAGCGCACTTTAGGTTCGGTGGGCATCAGCGGTTTTGAAAGGGTGGTCAAGGGCAAGAAAATGGCCGGAAGAATGGGCTCTGACAGGGTGACCGTCAAAAACTTAAAAATCATGAAAATCGACAAAGACAATAATCTAATGGCGGTCAAAGGAGCGGTGCCCGGCATCAAAGGCACGCTTTTGGCCATCAGCGCTTAACATGCTTACCAAGACTTATAATCAAATAGGCGAAGAGCTTGCCCAGACCAGATTGCCGTCTGAGATTTTTGATGTTAAGATGGACACTGACTTGGTGCACCAGGTGGCCGTTGCTCAAATGTCCAACCGACGCCAGGTTTCGGCCCACACCAAAGACAGGGGCGAGGTCAGGGGCGGCGGCAAGAAACCCTGGCGGCAGAAGGGTACGGGCAGAGCCAGGCACGGTTCAAGGCGTTCACCCTTGTGGAAGGGGGGCGGAGTGACTTTCGGGCCTACCAAAGAAAGAAATTTTAAAAAGAAAATAAATCAAAAAATGGGCCGCAAAGCCCTGCTGATGGTTTTGTCGGCCAAAGTCAAATCCGGCACTTTGATTATTCTGGACAGCTTGAAGATTGAAAAATTAAAAACTAAGCTCATGGCCGATGTTCTGTCCAAACTTCCCTGCAAAGAGCAGAGCTGCTTAATCGCTTTGTCCAGCATGGATAAAGACGTGATTGCCAGCGCCCGCAATCTGGCCAAAGTGCAAACTCGCCAGGCCAAAGATTTGAATGTTTTGGATTTACTCAACACCAAGTACCTGATTGTGCCCAAAGACGCCATTAAGGTTATTAAAGAAACGTTTTCAAAATAGAATATGGCTATTTTAGATATTTTCAAAAAAAAACCGACAAAGAAAGTTTCCGCCTTCGCTAAAGCTACGGCGGACAAAGGAAAACCAGTGCCGCAAAAAAAGATTTCAACCCTGGCCGCTAAGGTTTTAAAAGAGCCCCAGGTGACCGAAAAAGCCAGCAGTTTGGTTAATCAGAATCAGTATGTCTTTAAGGTCTGGCCGAGGTCCAATAAAAGCGAAATCAAACAAGCGGTGGAAGAACTCTACGGCGTCAACGTTTTAAATGTTAATATCGTTAACGTCCCCTCAAAACAGAGAAGATTGGGTCGGATTACGGGCGAGAGAGGGGGATATAAAAAAGCCGTGGTTAAAATCAAACCAGGCCAGAAAATCGAAGTCTTGCCGCGTTAAATAATAATCACCTCCCGAGGGTATTTAATCTATTAAATACCCTCGGGAGGTGATTATAGAGATGTTATGTTAAAAAACAGCGCGACCAAAGAAAATTTCAAAATGTTAACCAAAAAAGAGCCTGAAAAGAGCCTGCTGTTGAATTTGGCTCAGCGAGCCGGCCGTGCGAGCACCGGCCGCATCACGGTCAGGCACCAGGGCGGGGGAGCCAAGAAGCTCTACCGCATCATTGATTTCGGCCAGGACAAAATAAATATGAAAGCGAAAGTGGTGGCGCTGGAATACGACCCTTATCGTTCGGCTTTTATTGCTTTATTGCAATATCAAGATAATGACAAGCGTTATTGCTTGGCGCCTCAAGGGTTGAAAGTCAACGATGAGATTATTTGTCAGGATAAAACAGAACTGAAACCGGGCAATCGCATGAAATTAAAGAACATCCCGGTCGGCACGATTGTCCACAGTATCGAGCTTGACCCGGGACGAGGCGGTAAACTGGTCAGGGGAGCGGGCACGGGCGCCAGGATTTTAGCTCACGAAGGCAAATACACCCAAGTCCAGATGCCTTCAAGCGAAGTCAGACAGTTATTGGGAGAAGGTTTTGCTTCCATCGGAGCGCTTTCCCGTCAGGAGCATAAATACATCAGAGTGGGCAAGGCCGGCAAAACCCGCCATAAGGGCATCAGACCGACGGTGAGGGGTTCAGCGATGAATCCGCCCGACCATCCTCACGGCGGCGGAGAGGGCAGGACGTCCGTTGGTTTGAAATATCCCAAAACCCCTTGGGGCAAACACGCCTCGGGCGTAAAAACCAGGAAGAGAAGTTGGACGGACAAATATATCATTGAAAGAAGAAAGAAAAAATAAACCTAAATACCTCCCGAGGGTGTTTAAACTTTAAACACCCTCGGGAGGTGATTAAACTTATGGCTAGATCACTTAAAAAAGGTCCGTATATTGATCAGCATCTGATGCAAAAGATACAGCATTTGAAACCGGGCACCAAGGCCATTATTAAAACTTGGTCCAGGTCTCAGGTGATTATGCCGGAGATGATCGGTTTTACCTTTGGCGTTCATAACGGCAAAGAGCATGTGCCGGTTCAGGTTTCAGAGGATATGGTCGGACACCGTTTGGGCGAGTTTGCTCCCACCACCAGATTTTCCAGACATGGCGGCCGAATCCAGAAAGAACTTGAAGCCAAAGCGAGTGAGCAAGAAGCAGCCAAAATTAGTCCTACTGTTAAAAAAGAATAATTATGCCATCAACCGCCTCATTACCTTATTTAAGAATTGCTCCCCGGAAAGTCCGGCTGGTGGCTGATTTAATCCGTGGCAAATCGGTTATCCAGGCTAGAGACATTTTGAATTTTACCACCAAGAAAGCGGCCAGACCCCTCTTAAAGCTTTTAAATTCCGCCATCGCCAACGCTAAAGATAATTTAAAATTAGACGAAGCCCAACTTTTTATTACAAAAATTGAAGTTGACGAGGGGCCGAAATTAAAAAGGTCTCGCCCCAGAGCTCGGGGGCAGGCTTACGAAATCCAAAAGAAAACTTCGCATCTCAATCTTGTTTTAGACGTAAAAAAACATGGCACATAAAGTTCAACCCAAATCGTTTCGGCTCAGGGATTCTCAGGACTGGGACTCTCGCTGGCTCACCAAGAAAAAGACTCCTCAATATTTAGAGGAAGATTTTAAGATTAGAAGTTTTTTGGATAAAAAATTGAAGGATTGTTCGCTGGAACATATTGAGATTGAAAGATTCGCAGGCAAAGTCAGCGTGATTATCAGCAGCGCCCGGCCCGGTTTGATTATCGGCCGGGGCGGCAAAGGGGCCGAGGATTTAAAGAAAGAAATTGAGAAAATTTTGGTGAAGCCCGCCTTCGCCAAGGCTTCGGCGGGTAAAGAGGAATTGAGACTGGAAATCAGAGAGATCAGGAATATTTGGGCCTCGGCTTCTTTGGTCGGCCAAATGATCGCTCAGCAGCTTGAAAAGCGCATGCCTTTCCGCCGGGTTATCAAGCAGACTATGGAAAAAATTATGGCTAATAAAGAAGTGCAGGGAGCTAGAATTGAGATTTCGGGAAGACTGGATGGCAACGAGATTGCTCGAAGAGAATGGCTGAAAAAAGGTCGCCTGCCGCGCCAAACTTTAAGAGCGGTCATTGATTACGCTTTAACCGAGGCCTTTTGTACTTACGGGGTTATCGGCATCAAGGTTTGGATTTATAAAGGCGAAAGATTTTAACCTATGTTAATGCCTAAAAAAGTAAAACATCGGAAATGGCACAAGGGTCGCCGCCGAGGCCTGGGCGTTGAGACCAGAGGCACGACTTTAGCTTTCGGCAGTTTTGGTTTAAAAGCCGAGGAAGCCCGATGGGTGTCAGCCCGCCAGATTGAAGCGGCCCGACGCACCATTATCAGATATTTGAAGAAAGGCGGCAAGCTTTGGATTAGAATTTTTCCCGACAAGCCCGTGACCAAAAAAGGCACGGAAGTGCCCATGGGCGGAGGCAAGGGCTCGGTGGACCATTATGCTTTTGTCATCAAGCCGGGCCGCATTCTTTTTGAACTGGAAGGCATTAAGGAAGAGGTCGCTCGGGAGGCCTTTAGAATAGCCACTGACAAGTTGCCCATTAAAACTAAATTTGTCAGTCAATGAAAAATAAATTTCTCATTTCCAGCTTCGTTTTTTATTCTAAAAAACTCGCAAAATGAAAACATCAGAGTTTAAGCAAAAACCAAAATCAGAGCTGCAGAAGATGCTGGTGGACAGCCGGGAACGGCTCAGGAGCCTTAAGTTTGATTTGGCTTCGGGTAAGGTCAAGAATGTCAGGGAAATCAGGGAGTTGAAAAAGACCATCGCCAGAATTTTAACTTTATTAACCGAGTCCCGCCAAGGCGGGACGAAGGTGAAGAAGATAGCGAAGCCATCTTCGCCCTAAATCATATGCCCAAGAAACAATTACAAGGCGTCATCACCTCCAACAAGATGTCAAAGACAGTCGTGGTTAAGGTTGAAAGTGTGAAAGTCCACCCTAAGTATCACAAGAGATTCAAGGTGCACCAGAAATATAAAGCCCACACAGATCAAGCATGCAACGTGGGAGACGGAGTTATCATTGAGGAATGCAGACCATTGAGTAAAGATAAGAAGTGGAAGGTAATAAAAAAGATTGGCGATGAAGCTTCAGCTTCATCTTCAACTTCGTCCCGCGAAGCGGGACTCGTTATATGATTCAACCCAGAACCCTATTAAGAGTAGCTGATAATTCAGGAGCCAAAATTTTCATGTGTTTCCACATTTTGGGCGGTACTAGAAACCGCTATGCTCGGATTGGTGATATTATTGTCGGTACGGTCAAGAAGGCGGAGCCCAGAAAACTCGTCAAAAAACACGAGGTGGTTAGAGCCGTCATCATCAGGCAGAAAAAGGCTTTTAAAAGGCCGGATGGTTCGTATATCCGTTTTGACGATAACGCCTGCGTTATTCTGGAAGCCAAGACCAAAGAGCCCAAAGGCGGCCGAATTTTCGGGCCGGTGGCCAAGGAATTAAAAGAAAGAGGTTTTGAGAAAATCGCCAGCTTAGCCGAAGAACTTGTCTAAAAACTTATTTTATGCGAATACACAAAGGTGACCAGGTATTAATAATTTCCGGCAAAGACCGAGGCAAGAAAGGTAAGATTTTGAATGTTTTTCCTAAAGACCTGAGAGTGCTGGTTGAGGCTGTCAATCTCAGAAAAAAACACGTCAAACCTAAAAGATCGGGAGAAAAGGGTCAGGTCGTGGAAACGCCTTCCCCTCTGGCTGTGGCCAACGTTAAGCTGGTTTGTCCCAAGTGTTCCAAGGCAACAAGGGTGGGGTATAAGCTGGTCGAAAATAAAAAATACCGCATTTGCAAAAAGTGTAATTCTGAAATATAATCCGAATGATGTTAAGCTTAAAAGAAAAATACCAAAAAGAGGTTATTCCCCAAATGATGGAAAAGTTCGGCTATCAAAGCGTGATGGCTGTGCCTAGAATTAAAAAGGTGGTTATCAATACCGGTTTTGGCCGTCAAGTGACGGGCAAGACGGGCGAGGAGCAGAAAAAAGTCCAGGAAGCAGTCATCAATGACTTATCTTTGATTGCCGGCCAGAGAGCTGTTTTAACTCTCTCTAAGTCAGCCATTGCCGTTTTTAAAACCAGGCAAGGCATGCCCATCGGCGCTTGCTGCACTTTAAGGGGTGGAAAAATGTATAATTTTTTAACCAGAGTTATCAATTTGGTCTTGCCTCGGTCGCGCGATTTTCAAGGGATTGAAGCAAAATCAGTAGACCAGGAAGGTAATTTAACGTTTGCCATCAAAGAGCAAATCGCCTTTCCTGAAATCTCGCCGGAAAAAACCAGGATGCTTTTCGGCCTTGAGGTTACTGTTGTCACCAACGCCGGAAACCAAGAACAAGGATTGGCATTATTAAGATTAATGGGATTCCCAATTAAATCAACGAATAACTAATTTATTGCGAATATACGAATTCGTAAATTAGTAACGGATTCGCTATTCGATGATTTCATGGCTACCAAAGCCCAAATAGCCAAATCCAAGAGAGTTCCAAAATTCAAAAGTCGAGTTACCCGACGCTGTTTTCGTTGCGGTAGGAAGCGGGGCTACATGAGGGCGTTCGGGGTTTGCCGCATTTGCTTCAGAGAAATGGCCAATAAAGGTCTGATTCCCGGCGTTAAAAAATCAAGCTGGTAATCCTTCGATAAACTCAGGATTACTCTGAGCCAGTCGAAGAGTAATATTATGGACCAAATCACCGATATGTTAAACAGAATCAGGAATGCCCAAGTCGTATTACATCCCACCGTAGAGATGCCTTTTTCCAATTTAAAATATGAAATTGCTAAAATCTTAGAGAAAAACGGCCTGATTGAAAAGGCAGTCAAAAACGGCAAAAAAGAGAAAAAAACCCTGGAAATTACTCTGAAATATGAAAACAGAGAGGGAAGGATTGCCGGACTTAAAAGAATTTCCAAATCTGGCCAAAGAATTTATTTACCTTCAACCAGCATTAGGAAAGTTAAGGGCGGTTACGGCTTAAGTATCATCTCCACTTCCAAAGGGTTGATGACCGGGCAAGAAGCTAAAAAACAAAAGATAGGCGGAGAGCTCCTTTGTGAAGTTTGGTAATTTTATGTCAAGAATAGGCAAAAAACCAATTGAAATCATTCCGGGCGTTGAAGCCAAAATAACTGGCCAGAAAGTTTTGATTAAGGGACCCCAGGGCGAATTGAGCCTTTTGGTCCGGCCCGAAATTAAGGTTGAAATAAAAACCGGCCAGATTTTTGTGACACCTCAGATTGAAACCAAGAAGAGCAGAGCTTTCTGGGGCACCACCAGGGCTTTGTTGCAAAACATGGTCAAGGGTGTTACCCGGGGCTATGAGAAGCGACTGGAGATAGAAGGCGTGGGCTTCCGGGCCGAGTTAGAGGGCCAAGATCTAGTTTTAAATGTGGGCTTCACCCATGCGGTTAAAATTAAGGCGCCTCAAAACATTAAGTTTGCCGTGGATAAAAACACCATTATTGTTTCTGGCGTTGATAAGGGTTTGGTGGGCGAAATGGCCGCCAAAATCAGAAGAGTGAGACCGCCCGAGCCCTACAAAGGCAAAGGCATCAGATACACCGGAGAACAAATCAGGAGAAAAGTCGGTAAAAAAGCGGTGAGCACCACGGCTGCCAAATAACATGTTACAGAAACAAGAGAAAAGATTAATACGTCATCGCCGGGTACGAGCTAAAATCCAAGGTACGGCCAAAGTCCCGCGGCTTTGCGTTTTCAGGTCTCATCAGTATATCTACGCCCAGCTGATTGACGATGACAAAGGCAAGACGATGGCTAGCGTCAGCGGCAAGGCAAACACTGCCTCAGCAAAGAAAGTCGGCGAATTAATCGCTAAAAAAGCAAAAAACCTGCAGGTAGCAAAAGTAGTCTTTGATCGGGGCGGCTACAAATATCACGGCAAAGTGAAAGCCGTAGCCGAGGGTGCCCGAGAAGGCGGATTGAAGTTTTAAATTATTACCACTATGCCCAGAGACAGGTTCAGAAAATTTGACAAAGAAAGACCCAAGGATGAATTTGAATCCAAGCTTTTGGACTTGGCCAGAATTGCCCATACCAGAGCCGGCGGCCGCAAGATGCGGTTTAGGGCGGTGATGATTACGGGCGATAAAAAAGGCAAGGTGGGTCTTGGCATTGCCAAGGGAGCCGACGTGCAAATAGCCATTGAAAAGGCTACCAGACTCTCCAAGAAATATCTTATGACAGTACCGATAGTTTCCGAAACCATTCCTCATGAAGTGGCAGCCAAGGTGGGCGCAGCCATGGTTTTATTGAGACCCCAGAGAAAAGGCAGAGGATTGGTGGCTGGCGGTACGGTCAGGGTGGTTTGCACGTTAGCCGGCATTAAAAATATCTCCTCCAAGATTTTGAGCAAGACCGGCAACAAAATCAGCAATGCCCGAGCAACCATGGAAGCCCTGCGAAAGCTACGCAAATTCGAAGCACGAAATCCGAAGCACGAAACAAATTCCAATGACCAAAATTCAAAATCTTAAACAGTTTAGAAAATTAGAATTTAGAATTTAGATATTGTTTCGAATTTCGAATTTAACTTACATGCAACTGCATCAACTAAAACCAAGACACAAAAGGCAAACCCAAAGAAGGGCGGGCCGAGGCGGCAAAAGAGGTACCTATTCAGGCCGAGGCATTAAGGGCCAAAAAGCGCGCTCGGGAGGTAGACTTCAGCCGTCCATCAGAGAATTCATTAAAAGATACCCCAAGTTAAGGGGTTATCGGCTGCGCTCCCAAGCCATTAAGCCGGTCGTGGTTAACATTGAAGCCCTGGAAAAAAAGTTTAAAACAGGCGACCAGATTAATCCCCAGGTCTTGCTGGATCAAGGACTAATTCGTAGAATAAAAGGGAAGACGCCAGTGGTTAAGATTTTAGGCCAGGGTAAACTGACCAAATCTCTGACCGTTGAAGGTTGCCTACTTTCCAAAACAGCCAGAGAACAGATTGAAAAAAACCATGGAGTGGTTAAATAAAATCATTCAAGTCTTTAGAATCCCTGAATTGCGGGACAAGATCCTTTTTGTTTTAGGGGTTTTTGTCGTTTTCAGATTAATGGCCAATATTCCTATGCCCGGCATTGATATTGAGAATCTTAGGAATTTTTTCGGGCAATTCCAGGTTTTCGGGCTTTTAAACGTTTTCAGCGGCGGCACCCTGGCCAATTTTTCCATTATCATGCTGGGTTTAGGCCCTTATATCACGGCCACTATTATTTTGCAGTTATTGACCATGATTTTTCCCCAATTGGAGCAGATTTATAAACAAGAGGGAGAGGCGGGCAGACGCAAGTTTAACCAGTACGGCCGGATTTTAACCGTACCTTTAGCCATACTGCAGGGCTATGCTATGTTAACTTTATTCCAGCGGCAGGGAGCCATTGGCGCGCTCTCGCCCACAACAGTTTTAGCCTCCATTATTACGGTGGCGGCCGGCTGTCTGTTATTGATGTGGCTGGGAGAATTAATT
Organism: Candidatus Nealsonbacteria bacterium RIFCSPLOWO2_01_FULL_43_32; assembly: GCA_001819335.1. Lineage (GTDB taxonomy): Bacteria > Patescibacteriota > Minisyncoccia > Minisyncoccales > MHMH01 > MHMH01. Next base: position 35,548 of record MHMH01000008.1, read on the forward strand.
ACCGAACGGGGCATTGGCAACGGCGTCAGCTTGCTGATTTTTGCCGGCATTGTGGCCAGTGTCCCTGGCAGCATTAGAGAAACCATTGTTAAATGGGATTCGTCCCAGCTGCCCGCTTACTTGCTTTTCTTCGGTATGTCTTTGCTGATTATTGCTGGGGTGGTCCTCATTCACGAAGGCCGGCGCAATATCCCGGTTTCTTACGCCAAAAGAGTCAGGGGCATGAAAATGTACGGAGGCGTTTCCACCTATTTGCCTTTAAACGTTAATCCGGCCGGCGTTATCCCGATTATCTTTGCCTTGTCTTTAATGCTTTTCCCGGGCATGATCGCCAATTTTCTGTCAGGGGCGCCGGGCTTGTGGGGTTCCGCGGCCCAGTATCTCGGCGATCTTTTTCAAAACCAGTGGGTTTACGGCACCCTGTATTTTATTTTGGTCTGCCTTTTCACTTATTTTTATACGGCCGTCACTTTTGACCCCAAAGCCATTGCCTCCAATCTCCAAAAAATGGGCGGTTTTGTGCCGGGCATCAGGCCGGGCGAATCAACCAGCCATTTCCTTTACTATATTCTAAACCGCATTCTACTGATCGGTGCCCTGTTTTTGGGCGGCATCGCGGTCCTCCCCTCAGCTGTCGGAGGCGTCACCGGCATCACTTCTTTTTCTTTCCTGATCGGCGGCACGTCTTTGCTCATTGCGGTCTCGGTTATTTTGGAAACGATGAGACAAATCAACGCTCAGCTTCAAATGAGGGAGTACGACACCTTTTAAACCCATGAAAAAACCCTTAATTATTATCGTGCTCGGCAAGTCCGGCTCGGGCAAAGGAACTCAAGCCGAACTTTTAAAAGAAAAATTAGGGTTAGATTATATCGGCAGCGGCGATTTGTTAAGAGCCAGAGCAAAGAAAAAAGATTTCACCGGGAAAGAAATTGCCAAAATACTGGCTGCCGGAGCATTAATTCCCACTCCAGCAATTTTTAAATTATGGCTTGATAGAGTCGAAGAATTGAAAACAAAAAAGAATTTCAAAGGTTATGTGGGGGATGGCAATCCCAGAAAGATTTTAGAGGCTTATTTGATAGACGATGCTTTAGAGTTTTACGGATGGAAGAAAAACGTCAAAATTATCTTGGTTGATATCTCTGACAGAGAAGCAATTTGGCGGTTGACCAGAAGAAGGATCTGCAAAAATTGTAAAAAAATTATCCCCTTTGTCGGTGAGTTTAGGAAGCTTAAGAAATGCCCTAAGTGCGGCGGCGAACTCATGCAAAGATCAGACGACGCGATAGCATTGGTGAAAAACAGATTGGCTTGGTTTAAAACAGATGTTCAGCCAATTGTTAATTATTACCGGAAGACCGGTCGTTTGATAAAAATTAATGGCGAGCAGCCGATTGAAGACGTTTTTAGGGATATTTTGAAAGCCGTGTTTATATAACTTACGATGTTATTTATTCTATGGTGAATAAAATTATCTGCGTGGTGGGCATGCCCGGAGCCGGTAAAAGCATTGTTTCAGATGAGTTGGTGGAGAGGGGTTTTACCTATTTAAGATTCGGGCAAATTACGCTTGATATCATCAAAGAGAAAAATCTTGAAATTAACGAAGCCAACGAGAAAAAAACCAGAGAAGGTTTGAGGAAGAAATACGGCATGGGAGCGTTTGCCAGGCTGAATATTCCTAAAATAGACGAATTAATAAAAAAATCTAACGTGGTGGTTGATGGATTGTATAGTTGGTCGGAATACAAGATTCTTAAAGAAAAGTACGGGGAAGCCATGTCTGTTTTGGCAGTTTATGCCCCGCCAAAATTACGATACGCCAGATTAAAAAACAGAAGTATTAAAAACGACCAAGCGCTGCGCTTCAGAAATTTTACCGAAAAAGAAGCGGAAGCTCGCGATTACGCCGAAATTGAAAACATAGAAAAAGGCGGTCCCATTGCGATGGCTGATTTCACTGTTATTAATACTGGAACAATAGAGGAGCTCAAAGCAAGCATCAAAGATATCTTAAAAGTTATCGGTTAATGAGTTAAGTGACTCCCGAAGTCGCTTAAATATGATTACGATAAAGACCAAAGAGGAAATTAGGATTATGAGAGAGGGAGGCAAGATACTGGTTGGCATTATGAAAACACTGGAGAAGAAAGTGAAGCCGGGCATCAGTACCGAAGAACTAAACAGGGCAGCCGAAGCCCTGATTTCATTGTCCTCCGAAGCTTTAGCGAAGGAGGATAAAATCAAATGCTCATTTAAAGGTTACCAAAATTACCCGGCTTGTTTGTGCACTTCAATCAATCAAGAAATCGTCCATGCGGTGCCTTCAGCCAGAACCTTGAAAACTGGTGATATTATTTCTTTGGATCTGGGTATTATTTATAAGGGTTATCATAGCGACATGGCCGTGACCCTGGCGGTGGGCAAGGTGGCGCCAGATACCCAAAGACTAATCCGTATTACCAAAAAAGCCTTGAAAAGAGGCATTAAAAAAGTGCAACCCGGTAATACTTTCGGGGATATCGGCCACACTATCCAGAAATACGTTGAAAGCCAGGGGTTTAATGTGGTGAGAGACCTTTGCGGCCACGGCATTGGCCAAGAGCTTCACGAAGACCCTCAGATTCTAAACTACGGCCGAAAGCATACCGGAGAAGAGCTTAAGACCGGCATGGTTTTTTGCTTGGAGCCCATGGTGACAGTGGGGGATTTTAAAATTAAAAAATCAGAAGACGGGCAAGGCTATGAAACCCTTGACGGTTCGCTCTCCTGCCATTTTGAACACACGATTGCGGTGACGAAAAATAGTTATAAGATATTGACAGCATAGAGAATAATTGCTATTATCTAAAAAGAAAATTTAAATAAGGAGAAGGAGAAAAAATGGCACGAAAAAGTATGCTGGTGGTAATGGAAACTGGTCCAGGTGGCAACCTCATTAGAGTGCCCCGCTGCATCATTCATTCCGGTTCCTCCGTAGAAATACGTGAATTCATGCTTCGTCGTTTCCAGGCCAAGCACGATGATCGGTACTCAACCAAAGAATCGCAGCACTTTCAAGGATTGGTTTGGGATCATTTTTTTGAACTAGAAGAAGTACAAGTCGAGCATCTTGTCCCAGAGCGTTCAGCTAGCTGAACGCTCTTTATATTTTTTAATGTTTCGTGGTAAAATTATTAAATGATCGCAGAACTTAAAGTTTTTTTAATCGCCATGTCGCCGATTGTTGAATTGAGGGGCTCCATCCCCTTGGCTTTGACTGCTTATCATCTTACAATATGGTCGGCTTATTTAATTTCGGTGCTGGGCAATTTGTTTCCTATAGTTTTCATTCTTTTATTGCTGGAATCGGTTTCCGGTTATTTGAGCCGCCATTCGCGTTTTTTCAACCGCTTTTTCAACTGGCTTTTTGAAAGAACAAGGAGAAATCACGCCAAAAAGTTTGAAGGAGCCAAGGCCTTGGCTCTAATGATTTTCGTAGCCATTCCTTTGCCTTTCACCGGCGCCTGGACCGGCGCTTTGTGCGCGTTTGTTTTCGGCATTCCTTTTAGAAAAGCCCTGATAGCTATTGCCGGCGGCGTTATCATCGCTGGTCTTATTGTTACTTTAACCACTTTGGGTATCATCAAAATCTTATGAAACCATTAATCGTGGCCAACTGCCCCAGTACTAATGCCTCGCTTTGCTCGGAATAGTACGGGGTAAAGAAAATGAATCCATGGAAAAACCACTTATTATAGCAAATTGGAAGTGTAATCCCATAACTCTGGCTGAAGCCAAGCGCAATTTCGAGTTGATTAAGGAAAATACAAAGACCGCAGAAAAAGTTGAAATAGTTATTTGCGCTCCCTTCGTTTTTTTACCAATCCTGAAGCCTAGCGAAAATGTTAAGCTGGGCGCTCAAGATTGTTTCTGGGAGGACAGAGGTCCGTTTACGGGCGAAGTTTCTCCAAAACAACTCGTTGATGTAGGTTGCCAGTATGTCATTTTGGGCCATTCGGAGCGAAGAAGGTATTTAGCCGAGAAAACCGAGGCGGTGAACCAAAAAATTAAAGCCGCTTTGGGGGCGGGTCTTAAGGTTATTTTTTGCGTGGGCAGTGAGACGAAAATTCCGGGAGAAGAAATGGAATATCAGCTGACAGAGGGATTAAAGGGTTTAGACAAAAGGGTTTTCGATAGATTAATTCTTGTTTACGAACCGGTTTGGGCCATCAGCACCACTAAGGAAAAAGTGATTGCTACTCCTAAAGAAGCGCAAGAGGGTGGGTTGTATATGAGAAAGATTTTGGCTAGCTTGTTTGATGCAGAAACAGCTAAGGCCGCTAGAGTCATTTATGGAGGGAGCGTGGACAGTAAAAATATCAGAGGGTTTCTCGATGAAGGGGAAATGGCCGGCGGTTTAGTTGGAGCAGCTTCGTTAAAGTCCGAAGAATTCATTGACATCATTAAAAATGCCTGCTATCCTGAAAGATAATTTATGGAAGACATTCTAAACGGTCATTTTTTCAGCCCCACCCAGGGCAATCTCACCCTGGATGAAGTGGTGGCAGAACTCTTTAGCCATATGCTGAAAAAGCCGGAGAGTTTTTATGAAATTATTGTCGGGTGCGATTCTTCTTCGGAAGAGGAGCCTAATTTTCCTTTGGCCGTGGTGATTTTAAGAAAAGGAGAGGGCGGGAGGTTTTTTCTCAAGAGAATCAAGTATCCCTCTTCAGCGAACAAAAGATTTGTCCATTGGAAGTCGCGCATTCTTAACGAAGTGCTCCTCTCTTGCGCATTGGCCTTGTCTTTGAGGGAGAAGATACAAATAAAAGCCGCTCAAGTTAGTGAGCCGCTTAATTATCAGTTTCTCTATATTCACGCCGATGTAGGGGAAAACGGCCAGACTAAAGACATGATTAAAGAGGTCGTCGGACTCATCAAGGGCAATGGTTTTGAGGCCAAAATTAAACCCGAATCTTATGCCGCTTCAGTCGTCGCAGACCGGTACAGCTAAAATAATCGTGGCTATGTCGGGCGGGGTGGATAGCTCGGTGGCTGCAGCCCTGCTTAAAAAGCAGGGTTTTGACGTTACTGGGGTTTTCATGAAATTTTGGCTTGGGCTTTCAACCGGCTTAGTGGAGCGATGGAACAGGTGCTGTTCTTCCGATGCGGAAAAAAGGGCCAGAGCAGTAGCTAAAATTCTGAAGATGCCCTTTTATGTCTTTAATTTTTCTAAGGAATTCAAAAAGAAAATCGTTGATGATTTTTTGAAAGAGTATCAAGTAGGGAGAACCCCCAATCCCTGCGTTGTTTGCAACAAAGAAATAAAATTCGGCTTATTATTGAAAAAAGCCCTGGCGCTTGAGGCAGATTTTGTCGCTACTGGACATTATGTGCGCATTAAAGGAGACAGACTGCTTAAAGGCAAAGACAAAGATAAAGATCAGAGCTATTTTTTATGGCAGTTGAGCCAGAAACAGCTCAAGCATATTCTTTTTCCGGTGGGAAATTATACCAAGCCCGAAGTAAGAATATTGGCTAAAAAGTTCAAACTGCCCTTTTTTGAAACTCCCGAATCCCAGGAGATTTGTTTTGTGCAAAATACCACCAACGAGTTTTTGGCCCGTTATCTTAAGCAGAAGCCGGGCAGTATTGTCGATCTTAAGGGTAAGGTTTTGGGCAAGCATCGGGGCCTGGCCTTTTATACTCTTGGCCAGAGAAAGGGGATTGGTTTGTCGGGCGGCCCCTACTTTGTTTTGAAAAAGGACTTGGAGAAGAATCTTTTGATCGTCACCAAAAACGAAAAAGATTTGGAGCAAAAAGAACTAAGATTCAAGAATGCTAATTGGCTTTCCCCGAAGGACCCCGCCAAGGCGTGGCCTACGGGGCAGGCGGGCAAAATTAAAGCTAAAATTAGATATCGAGCAAAATTAGCTTCAGGAAAATTGGTAAAACCAAATAAATTCGTTTTTGACAAACCCCAGTGCGCCATTACTCCCGGCCAGTCGGTGGTTTTTTACTTGGGCGAAGAACTCTTGGGCGGAGGGATAATTTCTAATGCTGTTTTCTAATCAATAGCTTCTAACCACCTGCATAGGTGTTCGGTAGTTCAAAGCCATGTGCGGACGTTCGTAGTTGTAGTACCGGATAAACTCCGGTATTTCTTTTTGCCACGACTTCATGTTTCTCGGAATTC
>MHMH01000009.1 GCA_001819335.1 Candidatus Nealsonbacteria bacterium RIFCSPLOWO2_01_FULL_43_32
GTTGTGTATGCCATATACATACATTTTACCCTACAGGGTGTTGCAAAGGTATTGAACCATTACGTGGGGCTTGACAAGATTTGTAGGTATGCTATAGTAGAGATACTTTAAAAATGGTCGGGAAGGAAACCAAGTTCAGTATGGTAGGCAAACATCAATGCTCTCTAAGGATGGGGGAGTATTCGATCCTCGGTTTGTCTGCTGGAAACTGCACAATACCTTACTTCTAATAACCCATCCGCGTGTGCAGCCTAACCCGACCCTAGCACATTTCCAGGCTTTTTGCCTTTTAATATATGAGAGCGGAAACCTAATCCGAACCGACAGAGTTGGTCTGGTGTAAAAACCAAAACCGGCTCTCCGTGGCGCTAACTTAGAGGGAAGTTGAGCGCACCTGTATTATCTTGCAGTCCGAAAGCTAAGGATTAGGTTTCCTCTCGCCAGAAAATTACAAGCCAGTTGAATCTCAAATGGGTTCCTGGCTTTTGTGTTTTTAGCCCTTGACAGGTTTTTCTGGTTTGCTACAATTCATTTGCTTATGAGAAACATACCAACCACTTTGAATAAAACCAGCGGTTGATTAACCTGTAATTTTTGTTGCAGAGTTGAGACCGCTTATCAAAGCGGTTTTTAATTTATCGAGTCCCGCGAAGCGGGACGAAGATTGAAAAGAAGCGAAGCTTCTTTGATTTCTCATAATGAACCTTGAAAACTGAATATCAATAACTAGTGATTATTAATTGCTAGCTAATTAGGTAAATATAATATTGCATTTACGAGCTGACGGCGGATGCCTTGGAATATCGAGGCGATGAAGGACGTGGGGAGTCTGCGATAAGCTTCGGGGAGGTGACTCTCAACCTTTGATCCGGAGATTTCCGAATGGGTAAACCTGTCCCGGCGTTGAGTCGGGACGCTGTGCACGTCACTGATGTGCACGGAGCAAACCCGCTGAAGTAAAACATTCCAGTAAGCGGAGGAAAATAAAATGAAATTATTCCCCCAGTAGCGGCGAGCGAAGAGGGAGATAGCTTAAACCCTTCCGTATTGATACGGAGGGGGGTTGTAAGGGAGTATTGTCCCCCGACGTTACGTCGGGGGAGGGAGAAATTTAGGTGAGGCTTCGTTAGTTGAACGTCCCTGGAAAGGGCGACCAAAGAGGGTAATAGTCCCGTAAGCGAAAACGGCTTTATGCTCCTTGATACTTTTCTTAAGTACTTCGAGACACGAAAATCTTGAAGGAATCCGGCCGGACTATTCGGCCAAAGCTAAATACTACGATATTTCCGATAGTGAACCAGTACCGTAAGGGAAAGGTGAAAAGTAGCCCGGTGAGGGCGATGAAATAGAACCTGAAACCGTCATGCTCACAACGAGTCAGAGCCCTGTACCAATTTTGCTCCTGAATTATTTTGCGCAGTGCGTGCACCGAATAGGTGCCCCCTAATTGGGCGAAGCGCTGCGCCCCGAACGGGATGTGGCTATTCGCCACTCGCGCTTCGCGATTATTTCGGTGGCAAAATTGGTACAGGGTGATGGCGTGCTTTTTGCAGAACGAGCCAACGAGTTTTCTCACTTTCTTTATCTAAATCCTTTTGGGATGAAGATATAGAGAAATCAAGCGTTAAAAGCGCGTTAATAAGAGAGTGGGAAAGACCCGAAGCCAAGCGAGCTTGCCATGACCAGGGTGAACCCCGACGAAAGTCGGGGGGAGGCCCGAACCCGTGAGTCGTTCAATTCTCTGGGATGAGTTGTGGTAAGAAGTGAAAAGCTAATCGAGCTTGGTAATAGCTGGTTCTCCCCGAAATAGCTTTAGGGCTAGCTTTTGCTAAATTATTTTCTGGAGGTAGAGCACTGGATGGACTACCTTGAGATTTTCTCAGGCAGTTCAACCAAACTCCGAATGCCGGAAAATTTACGCAAGAAGTAAGACCATGAGGGCTAAGCTTCGTGGTCGAGAGGGAAACAGCCCAGACCTTCATCTAAGGTCCCTAAACTGAACTAAGTGTTTAAGGAAGTAGAGCGCCAAAGATAGTTAGGAGGTTAGCTTAGAAGCAGCTATCCTTTAAAAAGTGCGTAACAGCTTACTAACTAAGGAATTCTGCGCCGAAGATTTATTGGGGCTAAGTTCAGTACCGAAGATAAGGGAACGTACAATTTGCTTTGCAAATGTTACGTTCGGTAGGGGAGCGTCCCGCCAACAGTGAAGCCTACGACGTAAGTCGGGGTGGAGTGGGCGGGAGTGAGAATGTTGGCATGAGTAACCGCAATCAGGGTGAGAGCCCCTGACACCGAAAGCCCAAGGTTTCCTTGGCAATGACAATCAGCCAAGGGTGAGGCGGGCCTAAGCCCTGGTCCGAAAGGATCGGGTGATGGACAGCCGGTTAATATTCCGGCCCATCCGTCAGATAACAGCGAGAAAACGAAGAGCAGTACTCCGGGTGGATAATTGGATTTCCATTTGCCGCATAAGATTTTTCAAGTGCTGCAAGAATTTTCTTCTTCGGAAGAAAAAACCCAGACGAGCGCTCTTCCAAGAAAATTTTCGCTTATATTATCTGACGGATTCCGTACCGCAAACCGACACAGGTGGGCTGGTGTGTGAATACACCAAGGTGAACGGGTGAAACCTCGTTAAGGAACTAGGCAAAAAAGTGCCCGTAAGTTCGCGATAAGGGCTGCCCCAATCCGCAAGGATTAGGGGCTGCAACAAAAGTATCCAAAGCGACTGTTTATCAAAAACACAGGTCCCTGCTTAACTCGTAAGAGGATGTATAGGGGCTGAGACCTGACCAGTGCTGGAATGTCAACGTTGTCGGTGTTTGCGAGCAATCGTGAATGCTGAATAACCGAAGCACCAGTGAACGTCCGCGATAACTATAATCGTGTTAAAGTAGAAAACGCACTGCTTTAGTAAAATCTGGCTGTATGCTGGGAAATCTGTTGTATCCGGCGCTACTCTGGTATAATAAAATAAGGTACAATAACACCTTATCATTATGCCAAGTAAAAAAGCGTCCGGTGCAGACAATCAGCAGGAAAGGCTTAAGTTTATTGGATGGATTGTAGGATTTGTTGACGGAGAAGGATGTTTTACAGTAAGTTTCTTTAAACATCCAAAGTCGCGTTTACGATTGAAGTGGGAAGTATTCCCGGAATTCGTCATTACACAAGGAATGAAGAGCGGAGCCGCACTTAAGAGAATTAAAAACCTCTTTGGCTGCGGAGCGATTTATATCAATAAGCGTCATGACAATCATCACGAGCATCTTCTCAAATACGTAGTTCGTAACCGCGAAGATCTGTTGACAAAAGTTATTCCATTCTTCGAAAAAAACCATTTGCAATCGGCAAAAAGAAAAGACTTCTGTATTTTTGCAAGAATTGTTCGGATGATGCATAAGAAAAAACATCTTCAAGAGCAAGGATTAAAAAGAATACAGCTGATGGTGAGAAGAATGAATACGCGTAAGTATCGATAAACTTAAGAATCCTCAGAGGCCATACGCCAGACCCCGCTAAGCGGGGAAGATATGGTCCGAACTTCATGGCGACATGAAGAATTCCATTAAATTAAATGGATCTAACAAATTGAGCGTAGTCCCTTGCCGGGTAAGTTCCGGCCCGCATGAAAGGTCTAACGACTTTGGAACTGTCTCAACGAGGAGCCCGGTGAAAATGCAATAGGGGTAAAGATGCCCTTTACCTGCGGCTAGACGGAAAGACCCCGGGAGCTTTACTGTAGTCTGGCATTGAGTTTTGGTTTTAGATGCGTAGCGTAGCGGGCAGGCTTTGAAGTTCGCCTTTTGGGGCGGACTGAGCCACCAATGAAACACCCGTCTTTTAAAACCTTTATTCTAACTTTGTTTTAAACAACAGAAGACAGTGCTTGGCGGTCAGTTTAAGTGGGGCGCTTGCCTCCTAAAGGATAACGGAGGCGTTTAAAGGTCGGCTAGCTCCGGATGGAAATCGGAGTCGTCCTGTAAAGGGAAAAGCCGGCTTTACTGCAAGGCAGCTGTGCCGCGCAGTTGGGAAACCAGAACTTAGTGAACCGACCCTTTTTTGTAGAAAAGGGGAAGATCATCAACCAAAAGTTACCCCGGGGATAACAGGCTAGTAGGGCCCGCAAGTTCACATTTACGGCCCTGTTCGGCACCTCGATGTCGGCTCATCACATCCTGGAGGTGGAGAAGCTTCCAAGGGTTTGGCTGTTCGCCAATTAAAGTGGTACGTGAGCTGGGTTCAAACCGTCAACCAAAACTTGTGTCTGTTGACAAGTTTGGCGGCACTAAACAGCGATGTTTGGTGCAAAAATCGACTAATATCGGTGAAGTCCTTGCATGGCAACCTGTCGTATGCTAGGATAATACCGAGGGAAGTTGTGTATGTCTAAATTAATTTCGCGAACACAAAAAGCATATCTCGCAGGATTTCTTGATGGCGATGGAAGCGTATATGTGCAGTTGAAACCAAATAAAACCTATAAGTATGGTTTTCAGATTGCAATGTATATCGTCCTTTATCAGTCACAAAAATCCCAAAAGAGCTTTGAGAAAGTTTGTTCATTGATTGGTTTTGGTCATATGAGAGTCAGGAAAGATGGTATTCTGGAATATATTATTGGAACGCAAGAAGGGATAGAAAAATTCATAAAGATAGTTGACCAATACGTAATCATGAAGAAACCCCAAGTGCAGCTATTAAAAAAGATAGTTGCCCTAAAAAACCAAATTAGTTCTCAGAAAGATTTCAGAGAATTAGCGAAATTGATTGATACTTTTCGTGGACTGAATTATTCTAAAAAACGAAAAGTTCATATATTAACCCCGTAGAGACTTCTCGCATTTGGCGAGAGATGGAACATAGTTCCATAATACGTCGACCTCTTTATTAAAAGAGGGTGATATAGTCCATACACTTAGTAATAGGTGAAAAATATGCGTGAGACAGGTTGGTCCCTATCTACCGCAGGCGTCGAGTCTTGAGGGGAGTTGGCCTTTGTACGAGAGGATCAGGCTGAACTAACCTCTGGTGTACCAGTTGTTCCGCCAGGAGCATTGCTGGGTAGCTAAGTTAGGCAGGGATAAGAGCTGAAAGCATCTAAGCTCGAAGCCCACCCCAAGATGAGGACTCATTAAAACCGGTCAGAGAACATGACCTTGATAGGCTCTAGGTGTAAGCCCGGTAACGGGTTAAGCCGAGGAGTACTAATAAGTTAAAGTTAATTTTATATAGCCAAAATTAGCTAGCAATCAATAATCACTAAACGAAATTTCAATATATATTATATATTGAAATTGAAGTTAATGATGAATCGACAGATTCATCAACCGAAAAAGGACGCTGTGGTGGCGGTCATACCGGAGTTGTCCCACCTGTTCCCATCCCGAACACAGTAGTGAAATACTCCAAGGCCGATGATAGTAGGTTTTCCTGCGAAAGTAGGTCACTGCCACCAGAGCGCCCTTTTTTGTTTAAGTAACTTCGGGAGTCACTTAAATGATTAAAACTATCACCAAAGCATGCCCCGTATCCCCTCGCTCTTTTATGAAAAAGGCGGGTTGGTATGGAGCACCTTTTTGTTTTAAATAAAAGAAAAAAGGTTAGCTCAAGAAAAAGCTGACCTTTTTATAACAACAGCTATGGATTAAAGATTTTTTACGGCTTCGCACAGTTCGTGCAGATGTTCTGTGCCCTTCCGCACAGAGATGTTGCCAAAGTCGTAGGGTCCGCTTGAGTACGCGATTATTTTGATTCCGCGTATTTTTCTTTTGAGCCAGGATGCTATCAACTCTCCTTCGCCGCCCACTTGGCTAAGCTTGTTATCCAAAATGGCAACATTGATATTTAGTGCCGGAAGCTTGTCGCGTAAGGCAAGAAATTCTTCAAAAGTCGATGCCTCCGCAACAACCACATGTCCGGCTTCTTTCAAGGAGCGCTTGGCATTGTCACGGAAAATTTCCACATCTTCGGCAATAAAAACCCTCGCATTTTGCGGCATTTTACCCTCCTGCATAAATTAAGGAACTCTCCTCCTTAAATAAACCCTAAACTACTTCTACTTCAAAATCAACCCCCGCCACCAGAGCACCCTTTTTTGTTTAAGTAACTTCGGGAGTCACTTAAATGATTGAATAAAAAAGAGGGGCGGGATGCCTCTCTATCCAAAAATATTGTCAAGATGTATAATATTAAAAGCCATGAAATCTGTTTTTAAGAAAAATAAAATTTTAGTTGTCATTGTTGTCGGGATTTTGCTCGTTTTGTCCCTGAACTTTTTTCAGAAAACTGTGAAGGGATTTTTTTATGCCACATCCGCGCCTGTCCAAAAATCGTTGGAACAAACCGGCAGCAATGCGACAGATTTTTTCAGCGGCGTTTTCCGCTCCAAAGAATTGAAAAAAGAAAACGAGGAGCTTGAATTGAACATTCAAATACTTTTGGCCGAGAACGCTTCTTTGAAAGAAATCCAAGAAGAAAATCAAGTTTTAAGAGGCGCTCTGGAAATCGGCTTGCAGAAAGATTTCAGGTTGGCTTTAGCCGAAATTACAAGTCAAGATATCGGCCAGGGCTCAATTCTCATCAATCAGGGCTCAAAAGATGGCCTGAATAAAGGCATGCCGGTGATTACCCAGCAAAAAGTGCTTTTGGGCAGAATTACTGAAATTTATGAAGATTTTAGTCGCGTGGCCCTAATTTCCAGTAAAGAGAGCTCTTTTGACGCTGAGGTTCTGGACAGGGGTGCCTCCGGGGTGGTGAAGGGTAAAAGCAGCCAACTGCTTACTCTTGACTTGGTCGTCCAAGATAAAGAAATTAAAGAAGGCGATGTGGTGGTTTCAGCTTCCTTGGGCGGCATTTATCCCAAAGGCCTATTAGTCGGTTTGGTTCAAGAGGTCAAGCGGAGCGATACAGACCCCTTTTATCAGATAGCGGTTGTGCCATTTTTTGATCTTCAAAGAACAAACAGTGTTTTAATAATTTTAGATTTCTAATGTTCAGAAGAATCTTCATTTATGCTTTGTTTTTTTATTTCTTGGCTCTGCTCCAGACCAGCGTTTTAGCTGATTTGAGCTTGCGAGGCGTGATTAACCTGATCAGTGTTTTTGTGATTCTTATCAACCTTTTTGAAAAACCCAGGGATTATGCGGGCCTTTACGCCGGTTTTATCGGCGGATTTTTTTGGGATATTTTTTCGGCCAATTTCATCGGTCAGAACGCCCTGATTCTCCTGGCCCTGGCTTTATTCATTAAAATAGTTTTAAGGAAATATGTTTGGGCCCCGGCTTTCTAAATTTAGAATCAAAAAATTTGAGCAGGAGCTCGAGCCTCAAGAAATTTTCCTGGATTCGCTGGCCCAGAAAAAAGAAAGAGAGTTCGGCATTTCGGAAAAAAAACTCGAGATTCCTTTGTCCCAGAAAATCTTGCGGGGTTTCTGGTTCGGTTTTTTGATTTTAGTTTTGCTGCTTTTCGCCAAGACGGCCCAGCTGCAGATTTTAGAGCATGAGACTTTTATCCAACGGTCGGAAGAGAATCGTTTCGCCATTCGTCTTATCCAGGCGCAAAGAGGCGTGATTTACGACCAAGACCTCAACCAGCTTGTTTTCAACAAGCCAGAGTTTGATTTTGTTTGCGACGGCCAGGTGGTTTCAGAAAATCTTAACCATCAGGACTTGATTTTTTACGAGGTTAAGATTAACGAATACGAAGGCTGCGTCATTGAAAACAATACCGCCAGAGAATACTTAGGGGGTTCGGTCTTCTCTCAAGTCATCGGCTATCAGCGGAAAACCGGAGGAAAAACCGGCCTGGAAGATTATTACGATGACATTTTAAAAGCCCAGCCCGGAGAAGTTCAAGTCTCAAGAGATGTTTACGGCAACCCTCTTGCCAAAGAGATTATCTCTCAACCTGCTCCGGGTCAGAGCTTGGTGCTTTATTTGGATGCCGGACTCCAAGAAAAAGTCAGTCAGGCCTTAGAAAAAACCGTTCAATCGGTCGGAGCCAAAGGCGGGGCGGCGGTGGCTCTTGACCCCAAAACCGGCGGCGTTTTAGCCCTGGCGAGCCTCCCCAGTTTTAATAATAATCTTTTCAGCCAGGGCATTACCCAGGAAGAATGGAACGCTCTTGAAAAAGACCCGAGAACCCCGCTTTTCAACCGAGCGATCTCGGGAGTGGGCTATCCTTCCGGCTCCACCATCAAGCCTTTAATAGGCTTAGCCGCTTTGGAGGAAGGGGTTTTAAGCCCGGAGACCCGGATTGATTCTCCTCTGGAAATTTGTGTCCAGAATCCTTGGTATCCGGACAGAAAAGATTGTTACGCCGATTGGAAATATCACGGCCTAAGCGACCTGAAAAGAGCGCTCGCCGAGTCGGTCAACACTTTCTTTTATCAGATTGGCGGGGGATATGAAAATTTGAAAGGATTGGGTGCCACCAAGATTAAAGAATGGCTGCAGATTTTCAATTGGGGGTCAAAGACAGGTATTGACTTGCCCAGAGAAGGGGCGGGCATTCTGCCCGACCTGGCCAACGATTGGCGACTGGGCGATACTTATCATCTTTCCATCGGCCAGGGTCCGTTTGCCATCACTCCTTTGCAGGTGGCTACAGCCTATGTGGCCTTGGCTAACGGGGGAACAGTTTTCCAGCCGCAAGTCGTTAAAAAAATCATTAATAGCGATAAAAACACGGTCCAAGAAATAGCGCCGAAAATCATCAAAGTTATTCCGGCTGAAGCAGATAATACAGCAGTCGTGAGAGAGGGCATGAGGCAGGGTGTGACTTCTCCCCAGGGCTCCAGCTACATGCTAAATTTTCTGCCTGTTTCAGCCGCGGCTAAAACAGGCACGGCTCAAACCGGTAAAGAAGAAGTCTATCACAATTGGGTGGCGGCTTTTGCGCCTTACGATGACCCTGAAATAGTTTTAGTTATTTTGATTGAGAACGTCACTGGCGTGCAGGCGGCCGCTTTGCCCGTGGCTCAAGAGGTTTTAAATTGGTATTTCAACCCCAAATAAGCTATTCACACTTGACAATGATTTTTGTTCCTTTAATATGGGCTTAATATGGAGAAATACTTAACGCCTGATGGGCTGGAAAAATTAAAAAAGGAATTAACTGAGCTTAAAACAGTCAAACGCCAAGAAATTGCCGAACGATTGGAAAAAAGCATTGCTTACGGCGATCTGACCGAGAATTCAGAATACCACGAGACCAAAGAGGCCCAAGGATTTTTAGAAGGTCGGATTTTGGAGTTGGAAGATTTAATGAATAACGCCACGGTGGTTGAAGAAAGGCAAAGCGGCTTGGCGCAAATCGGTTCCACTATTTTAGTGGAAGTCGGTTCCGACAAAGAAAAGTTCAAAATCGTGGGAGCCGAAGAAGCCAATCCCCTGGAAGGCAAAATTTCCATTGATTCTCCTTTGGGTAAGGCCATTCTAAATAAAACCAAAGGCACGATGGTTGAGGTGCCTGCGCCCGGCGGCAAAACCCGATACAAAATTCTGAAAATTGAGTAAAAAATTAGAATATTCAGCCCCGCTGAGGCGGGGTTTTTGTTTTGACCCTCCGTTCTAAATAAGGTAAGATGGAATCAGTTATGCCGATTGTCAATCTTCGGAAAACCAAGGTCAAAAAGCTTGAAATGATTAAAAAAGCAGGGATGAATCCCTATCCCGCCGAAACCAAGAGAACTCATACCATTGAGGAGGCTTTGGCCGGATTCGACCGGTTAGCCGGGCAAAAAACCAAATTGAGCTTAGTTGGCAGGATCCGTTCCGTCAGAGGACAGGGCGCCTTGACTTTTCTACATTTTGATGACGGTACGGGCAAAATCCAGGCGCTTTTGAAAGAGGATAAAGTCGGCGGGAAAAATTATAGATTTTTCTTAAACAATTTTGATATCGGCGATTTTGCTGAGTTTTCCGGAACTTTATTCACCACCAAAAGAGGGGAAAAAACGATTGAAGCGGCTGATTTTAGAATTTTAGCCAAAGCTCTTTTGCCCTTGCCCGAAAAATGGCACGGCTTGCAGGATGTGGAAGAAAGATTCAGGAAAAGATATCTTGATTTGATTATGAACCCCGAAGTTAAAGAGAAATTTAAACTGCGTTCAAAAATCGTGGCCGAATTGCGCAATATTCTGTCGATTAAGAATTTTTTGGAAGTAGAAACGCCTATTTTACAGCAAATTCCTGGAGGCGCTTTAGCTAAGCCCTTCAAAACTCACTTAAACGCCATGAGGCTCGATCTGTACTTGAGAGTGGCTCCCGAACTTTATTTGAAGCGGCTGCTGGTCGGCGGTTTTGAAAAGATTTACGAGATCGGCCGGTGTTTTCGCAACGAAGGCATGGACGCCTATCACAACCCAGACTTTACCATGCTCGAGCTTTATTGGGCTTATCAGAACAGGGACGGCCTGATGGAATTTGTCGAGGAGACCATGGTAGAATTGGTGAAAAAGACCAAAGGAACAACTAAGATTGCTTATCAGGGGAAGGAGATTGATTTTAAAACTCCCTGGCCCAGAATTAAATTTAAGGATTTGGTTAAAAAGAAGAAAGGAGCTGATTTGGACGAGCTTTTTAAGGAGGAGTGTAAAAAGATAGTTCAGCCCACTTTTATCGTGGATCATCCGGTGGGCCTGGCTTCTTTGGCCAAAGCCAAAGAAGGAGAGCCAGAGTGCGCTGACCGGTTTCAGGCGGTGGCGGGCGGGGTGGAACTCATCAACGGTTTTTCCGAATTGAATGACCCGCTGGAACAAGCCAAGCGCTTCAAGTCAAAACTTAGCCAAGACAGGATGGACCAGGACTTTATTGAGGCCTTGGAATACGGCATGCCCCCAGCCGCGGGCCTGGGCATGGGCATTGATAGGTTAATCATTCTTTTGACCGATTCTCACAGTTTGCGGGAAGCGATATTATTTCCGACCATGAGACCCAGATGAAAAAGTTGCTGATTGCTACGACTAATCAAGGAAAGATTTTGGAATACAGGGAAATTTTCAAAGATTGCGCGCTACCAGTAGAACTGGTTACATTAGAAGATTTAAAGATTGAAGCGAGCGTTGAAGAAGATGGGGAAACTTTCAAAGAGAATGCTGTCAAGAAGGCCGAGTTTTATGCCGGTTTGAGCGGCTTGCCCACCTTATCCGATGACGCCGGTTTGGAAATAGCTTATTTGAACGGCGAACCGGGCGTCCATTCCAGAAGGTGGCCATGCTACCGTGCGACAGACGAAGAATTAATGAATCTTGCTTTGAAAAAACTAAAAGGAGTGCCTGAAGAGAAACGCGGGGCACAACTTCGGGCAGTCGTTGGCCTATCTTTCCCCGGAGAAGAAAAAGTCTATACTTTTGAAGGAATTTTAAAGGGCCGTATCGCGGAAAAGCCTTTTCAAAAGACTTTAGCTGGTTATCCATTCCGTTCAATTTTCATACCCATGGGCAGTGAGCGATATCTCGGCGAATTACATATCGTGGCGCATCGCAAACAAGCCATTGAAAAAGCTTTACCTATAATTAAAAAATATTTATGTTAGACATTAAATTTATCAGAGACAATCCCGAGCAAGTTAAAGAAGGGGCTCAGAAAAAAGGAGTCAATATTGATATTGATAAGCTTTTGGAGGTGGATAAAAAAAGAAGAGAAACCTTGCAGGCCCTGGAAGATATGAGAGCGCAAAAAAATAAAGCCAGCCAGGAAATCCAGAGAGCTAAAATACAAGAAGAAAAAGACGTCATTGTCTTGAAAATGCGAGAATTGGATTCAAACAGCGACCGCTTGACCGGAAACCTGAAAGAAGCGGATGAAGCCTTCAACAGTTTAATGCTGCAAATTCCCAATTTGCCTTTAGATGTTGTGCCTGTGGGGAGAGACGACAGAGATAACGTGGTTTTGAGAGAAGTCGGCCAAAAACCCAAGTTTAATTTCCCGTCAAAAGATTATTTATCAATCGCCGAGAAATTAGACATTATTGACGTGAAAAGGGCCGGTAAGGTGGCGGGAACGCGCTTTGGGTATTTAAAAAAGGAAGCAGCTTTGCTGGAATTCGCTTTAATAAATTTTGCTTTTGGCGAACTCGCCAAAAAGGGCTTTATTCCCATTGTGCCGCCCGTGATGTTGAAGTCGGAAATGGCTCGGGGCATGGGGTATTTAGAGCAGTCAGACGAGCAGGAGGCGTATTTTCTGCCGAATGACAACTTATATTTAGCCGGAACTGCCGAGCAATCCATTGGTACAATGCACGCTGACGAAACTTTCAATGTAGCCGATTTGCCCAAAAGATATGCGGGATTTTCTACCTGTTTCAGGCGAGAAGCGGGCAGCTACGGCAAAGACACCAAAGGAATTTTTAGAGTCCATCAATTTGATAAGATAGAAATGTTCAGTTTCTGCCAACCCGAAGATTCTCAAAAAGAGCATCAGTTTCTGTTAGCGATTGAAGAAAGACTGATGCAAGCCCTGGGGCTTTCTTATAGGGTGCTTCAGATATGTACGGGAGATCTGGGCCGGCCGGCCGCTAACAAATACGACATTGAAGCGTGGCTTCCTTCCGAAGGCCGCTATCGCGAAACTCACTCCACTTCCAACTGCACTGATTTTCAGGCAAGGCGCTTAGACATTCGCTATCAAAATTCTAAAACTAAAAAATTAGAGTTTGTTCACACTTTAAACGGTACGGCTTTTGCCATCGGCAGGATGCTCATAGCCATCATTGAGAATTACCAGCAGAAAGACGGCAGTGTTAAAGTGCCCAAGGTGCTGCAAAAATATACCGGTTTTAAACGAATTTCTGGAGGTCCGACCTCCCGAAATTAACGCAAAATATTAGGAGGTCGGACCTCCCAAATATCCGAAATGTCTACTATCTTAATTCTCCACGGCTGGGGCTCCCAGGCTAAGAATTGGCAAAAAGTGAAAGAAGGTTTGGAGAAGGTGGGTTATAAAGTTTTTGTCCCCGATCTGCCCGGTTTCGGCGAAAATACGCCTCTGGAACGGGCTTGGATAACCGAGGATTACATTGATTGGATAAAGAATTTTGCAGTAAATAACAGTCTTGAAAGATTCTTTTTAGTGGGTCATTCTTTCGGCGGGGGGCTAGCCGCGGTTTTTTCTGCGCAATTTCCAGAACAAGTTGAAAAATTAATCTTGGTCGATGCCGCGATTATCAGGGTGGAAAACTTAAAAAGAGAATTATTGACCCAAATCGCCAAAATTTTAAAGCTATTTTCATTTATGCCGTTCTATAAATCGGCTCGGAAATTTTTTTATAAATTTATCGCCAGCGATTATCCTGGCCTGGAGGGTATAATGAGGCAGACCTATCTAAATGTGGTTAAAAAAGACTTATCGGGTTGTTTGCCCGCCATATCCGTCCCTACGTTATTAATTTGGGGAGCGAAAGATAAAATTACGCCACTCAAAGATGCTTATCTGATAAAAGATAAAATTCCCGGAGCAAAACTAGAGATTATTCCAAATATTGAACACGCCCCCTATCTTAAGGTACCGGAAATCTTAGCCGAGAAAATTTTAAACTTTATTAGGTTATGATATTTTTAATCGCTATTGCCATCCTCTGGTTCGTAGTTTTTACGAAGAAACTTTTCTTCTGGGTTTATCTCTGGCAGCTGAAGGAATACCATGTCGGCCGGTTCATCGACCATTTCCGAACCTATAAAGGAAAGAGGCTGATTTTAAGCTATTTATTATGGATTAAGATACTGATTCTTTCGGCGATATTTTTTTCAGCCAAGTTAAGCTTGGCCGGAATTAAGCCAAGCTTGGTTTATCTGGTGGCTGCAGTTTTCTTGGTTGAGGCGCTGTTTATGCTGAAAAATCTTTGGCGCAGGACCCTCAAGAAGCCGGTCATCACCAGGAAAACCACTGTTATTTTAAGTACTAGCATCTCCATCCAGGTATTAATCTTGTTTGCGCTTTTTATCTTAGATTTGAATATCACCAGGTTTGTTTTCTCCCTTTTGTTTCTGGATATCTTAGCGCCAGTTGTGTTTTCGGCTTTAGTTTTGGCCTATCAGCCCTTAGCCGTGCTCTTGCGCAATCAAATTGTTGGAGAGGCCAAAAAGAAGATGGCCCTTTACCCGAATTTATTAGTCATCGGCGTGACAGGCAGCTACGGCAAAACGTCAACCAAAGAGTTCTTGGCTGCGATCTTATCTGAAAAATTCAGAGTTTTAAAAACCAAAGAGCACCAGAATTCGGAAATAGGCATTTCTCAATGTATTCTGGATGAGTTAAGCTCTCACCACGATATCTTCATCGTAGAAATGGGCGCTTACAATAAAGGGGGCATCAAAATGCTTTGCAACATCGTCAAACCGAAGATCGGCGTGTTAACCGGCATCAACGAGCAGCACATGGCCACTTTCGGCTCCCAGGAAAACATCGTTAAGACCAAGTACGAGCTGATTGAGTCTTTGCCCCACGACGGCACAGCCTTCTTTAACGCCAAGAATAAATATTGCCTGGAGCTTTTCGCTAAAACCATTATTAAAAAGAAGCTCTACGGAGAGGGAGCGAGCTCGGCTTTTCAGGAGAACTTGGCCGGGGCTCGAGCCGTGGCCGAGTTTTTGGGCTTGAGCTGGGAAGAAATTGAACGGGGCGTAAAAAAGATTGAGTCAGCCCAGGCCAGCCGCGTCCAAAAAGGCGTCAACGGCGTTGCTCTTATTGACTCCACCTATTCGGCCAATCCCAACGGCGTTTTGGCCGATCTGGAAGAATTAAAGAGGTGGCCGGGGCAACCCTTCGACAAGCTCAGGGTAAAGAAAATAATTGTTATGCCCTGCCTGATTGAGTTGGGCAAGGCGTCCAAAGAAGTTCATCAAAGAATCGGCCGGAAAGTCGGTGAGATTTGCGATTTAGCGATTATCACGACCAGAGACAGGTTCAAGGAGATAAAAGAGGGAGCTCCCAATGCCTTATTTATGGAAAGCGCTGATGAAATCGCAGAAAAGATAAAGAGCTTCTGCAAAGAAGGCGATATTGTCCTCTTAGAAAGCCGGGTGCCAGGTCAGCTTATCAAATTACTGTTAAAATAAAATATGGTTTGCCGGGAGATAACAGACAGGAAAATCTGGGAGGATTTTCTTTTAAGATGCGAGGAAAAGACTTTCTTGCAGGCTTGGAATTGGGGAGAGTTTCAGCAGAGGATGGGCAATAAAATCTGGCGCCTCGGCACATATGAAGATGTGCACCCCGCGGGGGTGCACGGGGTGGTTTTGGCAGTGAAAGTTAAGGCGAAACGAGGAACTTTTTTAATGGTTCAGCACAGCGTTGGGATTTCAGAGGTATTGCTGGATGAGCTGAAAGCAATAGCCAGACAAGAAAATTGCAGTTTTATCAGAATAGCGCCGCTTTTGTTGAGGACTTCGGAAAACAAAAAACTGTTCAAAGATTTGGGATTCCGTGAGTCGCCCATGCACGCCAGCGCCTACGAGGCGACGTGGAAGTTGAATATTATGCCGTCCGAAGAGGAGCTTTTGGCAGATATGAGAAAAACCACCCGCTATCTTATCCGCCAAGCCGAGCATAATCCGGAAATAGAGATTATAAATAGCAGTAAGACAGAAGATGCGGAGACCTATCAAAAACTTAATGAAAAAACGGCTAAGCACCAGAAGTTCACGCCGTTTTCCCTTAATTTCGTTAAGAACGAGTTTGAGATTTTTGCCAAAGATAATGAGAGTTTGCTGTTTTTCGGCAGATACAAGGGAGAGGTTATCGCCTCAGCCTTAGTTATTTTCTGGTCGGGGATCGGCTTTTACCATCAGGCGGCTTTAGATCCCAAATACCACAAGATACCCGTGGCTTATCTCCTGCAGTGGGAGATAATCAAAGAGGCCAAAAGAAGAGGTTGCAGGCTGTACGACTTCTGGGGTTATACTGACCCCAAAGCCCAGCCAAAGCACCCCTGGGCCGGCCCCACGCTCTTTAAGATGGGTTTTGGGGGCAGGGCATACGAATACGTTAAGACCCAGGATTTGCCCTTATCCAAAAAATACTGGCTGACCTACTTTTTTGAGAGCTTAAGAAAAACTAAAAGAGGGCTCTAAGGTGATGGCTAGAATACGTTACAGGAAACCCCACAGGTATAAAAGGAAAAAATCGATCTTGAAAAAACGGTTTTTCTGGCTGGGGATTTTAATTCTTTTGATTCTATTTTCTACTTTCTATTTTCTCTTCTTTTCTCGAACTTTTCAGGTCACCAAGATAATCATCAGCGGCGAAGAAAAGGTAGCCAAGGGAGATATTGAATCGCTGGTCGGGCAAAAACTAGAGAACAGCATCTTGTTTTTAAAAACCAGAAGCATTTTTGCCATTGATTTGGGCCAGATTAAAAAAGACATTCTGGGCCGATATCCCCAAATAGCTAAGGCCGAAGTCAGCCGGGGATTTTTCGACGCCATCAAGGTTGAACTTGCCGAAAGGCAGGCTTTGGCCGTTTGGTGTTCTCAATCTTGTTTTTTAATTGACGGGGAAGGGATAATTTTTGCTTTGTCCGCCGAAGCCTTGGCGGAGGCGGAAAGAATTTCTGAAACCGGAACTAATTTATTGATTGTCAGAACCGAATCTGGCTCGGGTAAATTGGGCGACAGCGTTATTGCCAAAGAATTACTGTCTCAAGTTTTTGAAATCAAAACCCAAGTAGAAGGCAGCGCCGGCGTACCGGTTCAAGAGGCGCTTCTGGTTTCGGAAGAAAGGCTCAACCTGAAGACCGCCGAGGGCTGGCAGATTTACTTTAACCTGAAAGGGGATTTGAATTGGCAGTTCACCGAACTGAAGCTGGTTTTGGAAAAACAAATCTCTCCGCAGAAGAGAGGAAAATTGGAGTATATTGATCTGCGCTTCAGCCGGGTTTACTATAAATAGCCGCATTTTTTTACTACCGGGGTGTTGTCACTCTTGACAGGGGAGTGATAGTTTTGTATTATGGAAGGTAGGATAAATATGGTTAGCGAAAGACAGGGGAAAATTTTAAATTGCATTGTGGGTGAGTATATTGGTTCGAAGACACCCGTCAGTTCCAAGGTGCTTTCAAGTAAGTACGGTTTTGGCATTAGGCCCTCAACTATGCGCATTGAGTTCCAGAAATTGACCGAACTCGGTTATCTGGCTCAACCCCACACTTCGGCCGGCCGGGTGCCGACCGATAAAGGCTATCGTTTTTACGTTGATAATTTAAGTCCAAAAAGTAAAAGCAAAGAATTCGGACAGTCGAAGAAAATTCTTTCTTCTCCATCTTCGCTTTCGCTGAACGAAAGCTCGACGATAGAAGGGGCTGATGATTCTTTCAAATTTTTCCAGCATTTGACGCAGAGAATCGCCGAGCTTACTTCAGCCCTAACCATTGCTTATTTTCCCGAAGAAGATATTGTTTTCAAAGAAGGCTGGGATGAAATTTTCAAGGAGCCCGAATTCGAAGATACGGCTTTTGTTTCAAGATTCATGGCCACGGTTCAGAATTTTGAAAAGCATTTTAACGAATTGCAGGATTTGGATGAGCTTCAGATTTTCATCGGCAAGGAGAATCAATTAGCCGGCGCCCAGGAATTCAGCACGATTATTTCCAGAATTCATCTGCCCGAGAAGAAAGAAGGCCTGGTGGCGATTCTGGGGCCCAAGCGGATGGCTTACGATAAAAATCTTGGTATAATGGAGTCATTAACTAAATTACTGGAATAAAATGGATACTCAAGAAATACAAAAAAAATTAGAAAACGCCGAAAAGCAGGCCCAAGAGTATTTGGCGGGGTGGCAAAGGGCCAGAGCCGATTTCTTGAATTATAAAAAAGAGGAGATGGAAAGAATCGGCGAATTCTTAAAATATGCCAACGAAGAATTCATCTTGAAACTCCTGCCGATTCTGGATAATTTTACCGAAGCCGAAAAAAGTATCCCGGAGGAGAAGAAAGATAATTATTTGAAAGGAATTGCGCAGATTAAAAAACAATTTGAAGATTTCTTGAAAGCCCAGGGAGTGGAAGAGATAAAAACAGCAGGGGAGAAGTTTGACTTAAATTTCATGGAAGCGGTGGAAAAGGAGGAGGAAGAACGCAAGGGTTATAAAATGAACGGTCGGTTACTAAGACCAGCCAAGGTGAGGGTTACGAAATAACCCGAAACCCCGCACCGAGCTTTGCTCTGGTACTGGGGTAAAAATTAATAAATAATTAAAAAATATTAAAACATTATGTCAAAAATATTAGGTATCGATTTAGGTACGTCAATCTCCAAAATGGCTTCCATCGTCAATGGCGAGCCCAAGTGTCTTGAAACCAGAGAGGGCTCGGTTTTGATGCCCTCGGTGGTGGCGGTTTCCAAGACCGGCGAGAGGATCGTGGGGATTCTAGCCGAAAGACAGGCCATCACCAATCCCAAAAACACCATCCATTCGGTCAAACGTTTTATCGGCCGGCGGCACTCGGACCCCGAAGTCCAGAAAGAGCTGAAACTTTTGTCTTACGAAACCAGGGAAAGAAGCGACGGCGAAGTGGAGGTGAAAATGGGGGATAAATGGTATACGCCCATTGAGATTTCGGCCATGATTTTGCAGAAACTGAAACTGGATGCCGAAGAAAAATTGGGCGAGAAGATTAAGGATGCGGTCATCACCTGTCCGGCCAATTTTGACGACTCCCAGAGAAAAGCCACCAAGGCAGCTGGTGAAATTGCCGGGTTCAATGTTTTGAGGGTGATTAACGAGCCCACGGCCGCCGCTCTGTCTTACGGTTTAACGAAAAAAGCGGACCAGCAAATCGTGGTTTATGATTTTGGCGGGGGGACTTTTGACGTTTCCATTCTCAACACCACGCCCGAAACCGTGGAAGTGCTCGCCACGGGCGGGGAGGCGCATCTTGGAGGTAGGGATTTTGACCAGCGCATCATCAACTGGCTGGTGGAACAATTCAAGAAAGATAACGGCCTTGACTTGTCCAGGGATTCTTTGGCCTTGCAGCGACTCAAGGAAGGGGCTGAAAAAGCCAAAATTGAACTGTCTTCAGCTTTGGACACGGAAGTTAATCTGCCTTTTATCACCTCTGACGCTTCGGGTCCCAAGCATTTGCTTTATAAGTTATCCAGGGCTGATTTTGATAAATTGACTGCGGATTTGGTTGAAAAGTCAATCGCCAGAGTGGAGAAAACCTTAGCCGAAAAGAAAATGGCCAAGAAAGACATTGAAGAAATCGTTTTGGTGGGCGGCACGACCATGGTCCCCTCGGTGCGAGAGGCGGTCAAGAAGTTTTTCAACAAAGAACCCAATAAATCCATTAACCCCGAAGAAGTGGTGGCCATCGGAGCGGCCATTGAAGCGGAAATCTTGAGAGCCAAGACCGAAGGCCGGGCTCCCGAGGGCGACATTAAAAGCGTTTTATTGCTGGATGTTTTGCCGCTCTCTTTGGGCATTGAAACTTTGGGCGGCATTAATACGGTGATGATTCAAAAGAACACCACCATCCCCACAGTCAAAACCCAGATTTTTTCCACGGCCGCGGATAGCCAGCCAGCGGTGGAAGTCGTGGTCTTGCAGGGCGAAAGGTCCATGGCCAAAGACAATCGCACCATCGGCAAGTTCGTGCTGGACGGCATTCCGCCCGCTCCCAGGGGCCTGCCTCAAATAGAAGTGAGTTTTGACGTTGATGCCAACGGCATCGTGACCGTGACCGCCAAAGACAAAGCCACCAATAAGACCCAGTCGGTCAGAATTGAGGGTTCCGTGGGGCTTTCCAAAGAAGAAATTGAAAAAATGAAAAAAGAAGCCGAGCTTCATGCCGATGAGGACAGGAACAAGCAGGCGCTGATCGAGGCAAAGAATACGGCCGATAGTCTTGTTTACACCACCGAGAAAACTTTGAAAGAGGCCGGCGATAAAGTTTCAGCCGATACCAAAAGACAAGTCGAGGAGCAGATTGAGGCGCTGAAGAAAGTCAAAGAGGGCGATAATACGGATGAAATTAAAAGCAAGACGACTGAGCTTCAAGAGGCCATTCAGAAAATCGGCGCTGAATTATATAAACAGGCTCCAGAAAAGAAAGGCCCGGAAGAAGGGGAATATAAAGAGAAATAATATTTGGGAGGTCCGACCTCCCGAAATTAACGTAATGTTAGGAGGTCGGACCTCCTGATATTATTATGCCAAAGGATTTCTATCAAATTTTAGGCGTTGATAAAGGAGCTTCGGCCGAGGAAATCAGGCGTGCTTACCACAAGCTCGCTCATCAGCATCATCCCGATAAAGGCGGGGACGAAAAGAAATTCAAAGAGATTAACGAAGCTTATCAGACCCTTTCCAATAAAGACAAGAGAAGCCAGTATGATGCATTCGGCCAGGTGCCCGAAGGCGGATTCGGCGGCCAGCCCGCTTGGGATTTTGGATTTAACGAAGAGTTCGGGGGAGGATTTGACGCCTCGGACTTAAGTGATATCTTCGGAGAAATGTTCGGCTTTGGCACCACTCGCAAAAAAGACCTTAAGCGAGGCAAAGACATTGAGATTGATGTGGAGATTCCTTTAGAGTCGGTTCTGCAAGCCCAGGAAAGGGATATTTCTTTATATCAGCAGGTACCTTGCACCCGCTGTCAGGGCAAGGGAGCGGAACCCGGTACCAGACTGAACGAGTGTTTTTCCTGTCGGGGCACAGGCCAGGTGCAGCAGATTAGAAAAACCATATTCGGTTCCATGACGAGAGTGACCACTTGTCCGGCCTGTGCGGGCGAGGGCCAGAAGCCCGAGAAGCTCTGCAATGTCTGCCAGGGCGAAGGCAGGGTCAAGGGCGAAGAGAAAATCAAGATTTTCATCCCGGCCGGGGTGGATCAAAATCAGGTGATTAAAATTGAGGGCAAAGGAGAGGCCGGCAAAAAAGGCGGAGTCAGAGGCGACTTGTACGTGCGCCTTTTCATTAAAAAGCACCCGGTCTTTAAAAGAAAGGGCGATGACTTATTCAGCGTGGAGAGGATTTCTTTTTCTCAAGCAGCTTTAGGTGATGAAATTGAGATGTCTATTCTTGAAGGCAAAAAGATTTTACTGAAAGTGCCTTCAGGCACCGAGTCCGGCAAGGTTTTAAGAATTTCTGATAAAGGTTTGCCTCATTTCCAAGGTTACGGCCGAGGCAACCTCTATGTGGAACTGATAGTCAAGACGCCCAAGCATTTGACAAAAAAACAAAAAGAGTTATTAGAAAGCTTGAAAGGAGAAGGAATTTAGGGTATAGTGCTGATTGATATCTGGCCCCCATAACTCAACGGCAGAGTAACTGCCTTTTAAGCAGTAAGTGAAGGTTCGATTCCTTCTGGGGGCACAAGCACATGCTAATTCAGGTGACTGAGTGGCATGGCTAAGGCGCAATATGATATCCGATTTCTGAATATCTATCTGGAAATCGGATATCCAAACATCGTAAGTGAATAGTTGACACGACTTCTTGAATTGATAAAATAATAATACAGACATGGCTGAAGATATCAAACAAATTTTAAACGAATATAAGGAAGAAACCAATCGGCATTTTGATGTTGTGGCTGAAGATATTAAAAGCAAGATAGAAACTGTCTCTGAACAAGTGGCAATCAACACCGAGCAAATTACTTCGCTTCAAGAAGATGTAAAAACGGTGAAAGACGATCTGGGCAAAGTGAAAGATGACGTTGAGGTTATCAAGTTTGATATCGAAATCATCAAGAATGACTTAAAACAGAAGGTTTCCCGCGAAGAATTCGTTATTCTTGAAAAAAGAGTTGGCATGCTTGAGGCAAAATCGAAGAAATAGATCTTTTCTTTACCTTTTGAGTTTATGATTATAAAAATGAGTGAGGCCCGGCCTCACTCATTTTTGGTTGTTGACAGGGGTCCTTGGAGTTGTTATAATATACTTGCTCAAGCAGGTGAGGCAATCGGGACGTACAATTTTGCTTTGCAAAATGTTACGTTCAGGAAAGTCCGAACTCCTTCCGCCGATGAGGCGGATAAAAGGGTAGCGGGTAACACCCGCCGGCGGTGACGCCAGAGATGCGAACAGAGACGATGCAGCCACACAACTTCGTGTTATGTGTCTGAGTGAAACGGTCCCGACGTTAGAGTCGGGACTCCGACCTCGCAAGAGCGTCGGAGCTAAATTCTTACCTGGGAGCAAGAGCAAACCGGAAGCACTGAGATTTATCTTAGAGTTTTCGTGAAAGAGTAGCTCGCCAGAGTCCGACGGCAACGTCGGACCTAGATAGATGATTGCTTTATACAGAATTCGGCTTATTGCCTGCTTGAGCAACAAAGAATCGCCAACGAGGCGATTTTTTGTTAGAATGAATAAGTCCGGGCGATGAAGCATTCGCTTCATCTTCACCTTCATTTTTTATTTCATAAAAAATTCGGTCAATGATTAAGCGTTTTTTTAATTTTCAGACTAAAACTATCCAGGCTGCCGCCGGGATTTTATCCTTATCCGCTTTAATCAGCCGGCTTTTGGGTTTGGTTCGGGATAGGCTTTTGGCCAGCACTTTTGGAGCTGGCGCGGAGCTTGATGTTTATTTTGCCGCCTTTCGGCTGCCCGATTTTATTTACAATATTTTGATTGCCGGCGGGATTGTGGTGGCTTTCGTGCCGTTGTTCTCAGAATATTTTTTAAAAGATAAAAAAGAAGCCTGGGATTTTACCAATAATGTTTTAAACGTATTTTTATTTTTTTTGTTTGTAATTTCTCTTGTGCTGGGAATTTTTGCGCCGGTCTTCGTGAAAATTATGACGCCGGGTTTTAATGCTCAACAGATTACCCTCACCGTTCTTTTAACAAGGATTCTTTTTTTAAGCCCGATTTTTTTTGGGATATCTTCTATTTTTTCAGGGGTGGCTCAGTATTTCAGCCGGTTTCTTATTTACAGTTTAGCGCCCATTTTGTATAACCTTGGGATAATCTTAGGGATTATTTTTTTAGCGCCGATTTGGGGAATTTTAGGCGTGACCTTAGGAGTCGTCATCGGCGCTTTGCTGCATTTTCTGATTCAGATTCCCCCTGCCCTTCAAGCCGGGTTTGCCTATCGGCCGATTTTCAACCTGAAAGATGAGAAAATAAAACGAGTTTTCTCTTTAATGGTTCCCAGAACCTTCGGGGTGGCTGCTCCCCAGATTAATCTGATGGTGGTGATGGCCATTGCTTCCGGCTTTTCAAGCGGAGCGCTTTCCATTTTTATTCTGGCCAATAATCTTCAGCAGTTTCCTCTGGGTTTGGTCGGCATACCCTTTGCCATGGCCGCTTTTCCGACCCTCGCCCAAGCCTGGGCTGCTCAAAAGAAAGAAGATTTTCTGGAAAAGTTTTTTTCAACCTTTCGCAAGATTCTTTATATCATCATCCCACTGAGTTTCCTGATTTTTATCCTGCGCAACCAGATAGTCTTAATTTATAAAGCAGGTCAATATAGTGGAACAGCTACCTCTTTAACCTCGGCTTCCTTGGGATTGTTTGCTTTGGGCATCTTCGCATCTTGCCTCATTCCGTTGGTTTTCCGGGCTTTTTTCGCCTTTCAGGACACCAAGACCCCGACCGTTATCGCTGTTGTCGCCATGGTCTTAAACGTCGGCTTGTGCTTGGGCTTTACCCAAGTTTTAAGTTTTCCTAATTTTTTCCAGGACTTCATGATAAGATTTTTTGCTCTTCAGGGGATTAAAGATATTTCCGTCATCGGCCTGCCCCTGGCTTTTTCCTTAGACAGCATTTTTCAGCTTATTCTGTTAATGATTTTCCTTCGCAAGAAAATCAATATTAAAATATGATAAATATTAAGAATTTCTGCATCATTGCCCATATTGACCACGGTAAATCCACTCTGGCGGATCGGCTTCTGGAATTGACCGGTACGGTTGAGAAAAATAAGATGCGGCCCCAGTATCTGGATATGATGGATTTGGAAAGAGAGAAAGGCATTACCATTAAAATGCAGCCTGTTCGCATGATTTATCATGCGGAAATCCGAAATCCGAAATCCGAAATCCCAAACAAATCCCAAATTCAAAATTCTAAATCCCAAACCGATAATTTCGAATTTCGTGCTTCGAATTTCGAATTTTCAGATTCAGAATATCTTCTGAATCTGATAGATACGCCCGGCCATGTGGATTTCAATTATGAGGTTTCCCGTTCTCTGGCCGCGGTGGAAGGAGCTATTTTGCTGGTTGATGCGACCAAAGGCATCCAGGCGCAAACCCTGGGCAATCTGGAACTGGCCAGGAAGCAGAATCTGACCATTATCCCGGTAATTAATAAGATTGATTCGCCCCAGGCCAAGGTTGAAGCAACTCAAAAAGAAATTGTGGATTTGTTGAAAGTCAATCCGTCAGACATTATTAATATTTCGGCCAGGGCTGGCACTAATGTTGAACAGGTTTTAAATGCCGTTATTGAGAGAGTCCCTGCGCCAAAAGGAGATGAAACCCTGCCCTTGCGGGCTTTGGTTTTTGATTCCAAATTTGATGCTTTCAAGGGCATTATTGCTTTTGTGCGCATTAAGGACGGCCAAGTCAAAAAAGGCGAGAAAATTATTTTAAAGCAGAGCCAAGCCGAGGGCGAGGTTAAAGAAGTGGGGATTTTCAGCCCTTTGCTGTCTCCGGTTGAAAAATTAAGCGCCGGAGAAATCGGGTATCTGGCCACCGGCATTAAGACCCCGGATAAAGTCAGGGTGGGCGACACCATCACTATTTTAAATTCCAAAGTTGAAGGGTTGCCCGGCTATCAGGAGCCCAAGCCCATGGTTTTTTTAAGCATTTTTCCGGAGAACCCGGACCACTTTGAATTATTAAAGGACAGCTTGGATAAGCTGAAGCTGAACGATGCGGCTTTAAGCTTCAAGCCCGACCTTAAAGAAAGCTTGGGCCGGGGATTCCAGTGCGGCTTCTTGGGTCTGCTGCACGCTGAAATCGCCACCGAACGGCTCAAGAGAGAGTTTGGCTTGGAGCTGGTTTTATCAACGCCTTCGGTCGTTTACCAGGTGACTTTGAGAAGCCATAAGCAGTTTTTCGCTTATACTTCGGCTGATTGGCCTGACCCAAGCGGTATTGAATCCAGCCAAGAGCTTTGGACCAGGCTCCAGGTTTTAACGCCGATGAATTACTTGGGTCAGGTGCTGGAACTTTTGGAAAGCCTTGAGTCCAAGCAGCTTAAAACCGATTATCTGGGCCAGGAGAAATCGGAATTGGTTTACGAGGTCCCTTTAAGAGAAATCATCACCAAGAACTTTTACGACAAGCTCAAAAGCGTTTCTCAGGGGTTTGCTTCAATGAACTATGAGATTTTAGGCTGGAGAGAGGCCGAGCTGGTTAAGCTTGATATTCTGATTTTAGGCAAAAAGGAAGAGGCGTTTTCTAAAATCGTGCCGGTCAAGGACGCCGAGTCAGAAGGCCGCAAAATCGTGGAAAAGCTCAAAGAGGTCCTGCCGCCCCAGCTCTTCGCCCTGCCTTTGCAGGCGGCCATCGGCGGCAAGATTATCGCTAGAGAGACCATCAGGGCCAAGAGCAAGGATGTGCTGGCTCCTTTGTACGGGGGCGACTACACCAGAAAGAAAAAACTTTTGGAACAGCAGAAAAAAGGCAAGAAAGAACTTAAAGAAAAAGGGAGAATTAAAATCCCTTCCCGGGTGTTTTTAGAGGTGTTTCGAACTTGAAGTTTAAATAAAAATCGTTAGAATAGGGGTATCAGCAGAAAGGCGAACATACTTAAAACGACCAAGACGACTAAAGCAATCCAAGTGATTTTAATTAGTTTTTTTGGTTTCACAATTCTATGGTAGCAAAAGCTCAAAAAATAAGAAAGGGAAAGCTGCAGAATCTGTTTTTTAGCATTTTGCTGGGAGTCCTGTTTTTTGGGGTGGTCAGCGCCTTAGTCGTTTCCAATTGGAAAATAAACCAGAAAAGAGCCCAATACACCGCCCAGATCAAAGTACTGCAGGCGCAGCTCCAAGAGTTGGAACTCAAAAGGGAGCAGCTGCAGGCGCAGATTTCTCAGACTTCGGATGAGGTATACTTAGAAACTCAAGCCCGGGAGACGTTTAATCTTAAAAAGCTGGGTGAAGAAGTGGTGGCTGTTTTGCCGGCCGAAGAAGAAATAATTCCGGAGCAAGAAAAAGGATTTTGGGGACAGATTTGGGATAAGATAAAATTTTGGTAGGCGAGACGTACAAATTGCTTTGCAATTTTACGTCTCAGCAACGTAAAATTTCGAAGAAATTTGTACGTTGCGGGTATGGTTCAGTGGTAGAACGTGACCTTCCCAAGGTCGAGATACGGGTT
>MHMH01000010.1 GCA_001819335.1 Candidatus Nealsonbacteria bacterium RIFCSPLOWO2_01_FULL_43_32
AAGACCCTATCCATACGGGACGTCTGGTGCCAATTTATCCTGAAACCTCGGGTATTACTTCTCGCTGGCTACGTTTTGCCATAAAACCGATGTTAAAATTCGCAAGCCAATTATCTGATGTTTTGCCGGATGAAGTAAGAAAAACCTACCGCCTGCCAAATCTCGTTCACGCCCTGCCACAAATTCACTTTCCTAATAGAATAGAGGACGCTGAACTGGCCCGAAAGCGTTTTGCTTTTGAGGAGCTTTTCATACTGCAATTATTCACGGGCTTAGAACGATTGAAACTGCGGCAAAAATCGTCGCCAAGTATTAGATTTGATGAAATATCGGCAAAAAAATTCGTTAGCGCGCTTCCTTACCAATTAACCGGCGATCAAAAAAAAGCCGCCTGGCAGATAATTAAAGACATCGGCGAATCAAGGCCAATGAACCGGCTCTTGGAGGGCGACGTCGGCAGCGGAAAAACTATTGTCGCCGCCATGGCAGCATATTTAACTTCGCTAAGCGGCTACCAAACCGCTTTTATGGCGCCGACAGAAATTTTAAGCCGCCAGCATTTTGAAAAAATTTGGCCTCTGATGAAAAAACATAAAATTTCGGTTGGGCTTTTAATATCTTCGGAAACAAGAATCGGCGCCGAGAAAATTAGCAAAAAAGAGTTTTTAAAAAAAGTTGAAAATGATGAAATCAAAATTGTCATTGGAACTCATTCGCTTATCCAGAAAAATGTTATTTTTAAGAATCTCGCCCTGGTTATTATTGATGAACAACACCGCTTCGGCGTCAATCAGCGCGCCGCTCTTGCCGACCATTATAAGGAAACAATTCCCCACTTGTTAAGTATGACGGCAACGCCGATACCGCGAACCTTGGGGCTGACTATCTGGGGCGATTTGGACTTATCGCTTATAAAAGAAATGCCCAAGGGGCGGAAAAACATTATTACAAAAATCGTGCCTCCGGAAAAACGGAGTTGGGCTTACGAATTTATGCGAAAAGAAATAAAAAGGGGCCGGCAGGCCTTTGTGGTTTGTCCCTTAATTGAAGAATCGCCGCCCCGCCAATCGGGACGAGCTTCGCCCTTTCAGGGCGGGGTGAAGGCGGCAAAAAAAGAATACGAGCGGCTTAAAAACGAAATTTTTCCCGATTTAAAAATCGGCCTGCTTCATGGAAAAATGAAATCCAAAGAAAAAGAAAAAGCGATGTCTGATTTCCTTAATAAGGATTTAGATATCCTCGTCGCTACATCCGTTGTGGAGGTCGGGATTGATGTCTCTAATGCCACGATAATGATGATTGAAGGCGCCGACCGGTTCGGTTTGGCTTCTTTATACCAGTTCAGGGGTCGTGTTGGTCGCGGCGCGCGTCAATCTTACTGCTTGTTATTCACCGACTCAAATCTAACTTCAACAAGCGAACGGCTTAAAGCGATTGAATCCGCTAAAAGCGGCTTTGATTTAGCGGAGCGTGATTTAGAATTGCGCGGTCCCGGCGATTTTGCCGGCGTTCGCCAATCGGGTTTGCCGGATCTCGCAACGGCTTCCCTAACCGACACAGAGCTGGTTATGAATACGCGCGAAGCGGCAAAATTAATATTAAATTCCGACCCTAATTTTAAAAAATATCCGCTCCTCGCGTCGCGGATTTCTGAATTCAAAAATAGAATTCATTTGGAATAGAAAATGTAAGTATCCGACCGATCGGTTTTATACTTACATATTTATAATTTGAATCTGGTTTTCAAATCAAGTTCGATATCGGTTTCCTTAACGGTGAAAAGTCTCGTATATGGCCTCAAGTTAAAAATCTCAGTTATAAAATTAATTTCGTCTTGGCATTCGTAGGGGTGAATAAATACACTTTTTTGCACCGGATAAAATCCAAGCTCTTTTAATTTTTCGGCCAATGCTCTTCTTCCTTGCCTCTTTTTCTCAGGAATATCAAAAATGACCAGTCGCCATAATCGATCCCATTGTTTTGGTTTTTTAATTTCCATAAAATCCAAATTAAATTTGATAATTTTTTTCTTACCGGCATCGGTTAATATCATTGAAACTGTGCCATCCTTGTTTTCTTTGCAACCGATAAGCTTTGATTGATAAAGTTTACGGATTGCATTTTTTAGAGCTCTCTCACTTATCTTTCGCCATTCCTTGGATATTTTTTTAAGAATTTTAAAATAGCTGTCTGGGCGCCTTGTCAGTCCTAAAACTAACCCACCTTCCAAAAGAAGGAGTGCTTTTTGCATTACTGGACCTATTTTAAATCTTGGGTTTTTGTTGTTAGAATAATTTTTCATATTAAATATTTTATCACAAAATTGTAAGTGTGCAACCGATCGGTTTTATACTGACAAATTTTGTTTCTATTTCCTTTGTTTCTGGGGTTTTAATTTTATAAATAATTATTTTCTTACTTTCGGGGTGTTCCAGAAGCCGAGATATTTGCCGAGCGCCAGCCGAGTTTGAGCGTCAAGCGCCGGCATGGAGCCAAACAAAATCATATTAGCCGGAAGTAAAAGCCATTGAATAACCATCAGGATATATTTGAATTGGCCATATTTGGGAGGCCTTGGCGGAAGAAGATTAATAGCGATGACGGCGGTAAATATTAATCCAACCATCGCAAATGTCATAATAAGCCGCGTTATGTAAGGAAGATTGTACGAGAGAAGCGTCTCGCTGAACTTGCCGCCGCCGATAACGGTTGGCAGCCAGCCGAGCATAAAGATAATCAAGGCGTTGGTTGCCAAAGAATGCGCGCCTTCAACCATCGTGAAGCCGAGCCGCCATTTTTTTCCTTTGGAGATATTTTTATTTTTTGAAAATCCGTAAAGAAAATAGGAATTGTTTTCCACGCCGTAAGCCCAGCGTTGAATTTGCTTGTACTGATTTTTTACGGTTTGCCAGAAAGTCGTCGCTACATTAGCGTCCATATAAACCGGAAAAAATAAGGGGGCTGTCTGCCAATCGCCGTCAAAATGCAGTAACGCTTGCCAGAAAATTCTTGAGTCCTCGGAAACAACATTGGTTTGCCAGAAGCCGATTTCAGAAAGGGGCTTAAAGCCGATTGATTGGGAAGAAAAAGTAATAAGCCGCTCCGGCCGCGATTGCTGGATCATTTGCCAAAACGTCGTTGAAAAAGCGAAAATCCGCGCGAACGCCGGCGCCTGCCAGATGTTGTTTATAAAAAGCGGTATTGGCTGAAAAGACGAACGCAAAGGTTTCCCCGAAGAAAGGTAAGCGTGAGTCAGACGTCCGAAATAATTATGATGAGTTATAGTGTCAACATCAAAAACCGAAACAATAATTTTTTCATAAGGAATTTTCAGTTCATCAATAACTTTATTTTTCGCTTCTTTTATCGCCCAAGTTTCATTTGAACCCTTGCCTGGGATTTCCCCCGCAATGTCGGCAGGGTGTTTTATTATTAAAAATTTGAAAAATTCACCGCCGAATTCTTTTTCAATCGCAGCGGCAGTGAGCGCGGCGGCTTCGCCGCCGCGCTCTTCAATCGCTAAAACTACAATCAATTTGTCCAACGGATAATTAATTTTGATTAAACTTTCAAAACTGGTTCTGACAACTTCAAATGTTTCTTGGTACATCGGCAAAATCACGAGATGATAAATGTCTCGCCAATGGCAGCCTAACAAATCTTTTGACCCAACATGAACGGTCTCAAGTTCGCTTAGCCAATTTTTTTTAAGGTTCGCTTTCATTTTACTGAAAGCCGAACGCATGTGAAGCGATAAAAAAATCGTTTTAAAAAACCAATAAACATCAAAAGCAATAATAAAAATCGCCGTAAATACGGGAACAAGCCATGATAAAAAAATAACAAGAAAAAGCGTGAGCCATGATAAGGCGGCGGGTAAAATTTCCAAAAAGCGGTAAATCCGGCGCTGGCGGATGTCAGCGATTTCCGCCGCCCGCCCTATTTTTAGATAAGATTGGTTTTCCATATCATCTGCCAATATATAATAACGGAAAAAAAATAAAAAGCCCATAATGGGCTTAATTAAGTATCATATATTTTCTTCTTTAAAATCTTTGCCGTCAAAACTAAATCTCTTGGGTTTATTATCTATAACCGTTTCTATGTTAATGGTATTATGATAAATTTTATAAATATTTTCCATAACCAGTTTGGTTTTGACCATAAAGATCTCAACGCCGTAGAAGCGGTGCTTTAAAAGCAGCTCGCCGCGATTGTTATAATTACCATTGACGACGCGAATATCCGGGCAGCCGCAGTTGACAAGGCCCAGAAGCAACGCCTCTTTAATGGCTTGAAACTCTTTGCTAGTAACTTCATAAAGCTTTTTTTCAGGATTGCGCCCAAAAACAAACAATCTTAGTTCCTTACAGAGTTCCTTGGTAAGAAATTCATCAATGGCGGTGGTGTCTTGGTAAATATTACGTATTTCAAAAATCTTTTTTAGACCGCGCCCGATTTCAAGCTTGCCCGGATATTTTTTGGCGTGAAGGAAAAAACTGTCCGGTAGCGGAAATGGTTCGGGACTAAGCGCTCCGCGGTTAAACTCGTTTTGAATCTTTCTTAGCGACATAAAAACCCTTTTCCGCCGCCGGAGACGCTTTATATAATTTTTTACCAAACTAATGGCGAGTTCATAATGCTCAATGCCCTTTGTATAACCATCATTTTTAACTTTTTGAAGTTTCTTATTCAGGTCGCTTATAAGCCGAAAACGATCGGAAATGCTCTTTTCAAATTCAATCAGGCATTCTTCAATGGTGTTATAGTAGTGCCAGTGCCTTAAAAGACGATCTAAATCGTAAATTGCGTTTGGAAAATCGCACCGTCCTTCTTTCACGGCTTTCCAAAAACAAAGAAATTCGTTCCATTTCTTACGCAGTTTTTCGGGGCTATCACCAAAATCTTCATATATATTTTTAAAGGCGACGAAGGCTTCCCAGTGTTCCAATATGGTGCGATCGTCGCATTCTTCATAAATTTTACCGCGACGGTGGCTGTCCCACCGCACAACAACGTCTTCAAGAAGCTCCCTGCCTAATTTATAGGGATTGATCCGGTAGA
Source organism: Candidatus Nealsonbacteria bacterium RIFCSPLOWO2_01_FULL_43_32 (assembly GCA_001819335.1). Classification (GTDB taxonomy): domain Bacteria; phylum Patescibacteriota; class Minisyncoccia; order Minisyncoccales; family MHMH01; genus MHMH01. The sequence continues at coordinate 5,065 of MHMH01000010.1, forward strand.
GCGTTGTCGCCATGGTTCCCGCGGTATGGTCGGCGGCATCAATTATTTCTTCGTCAACGCCGATCTCGGCTATTGCTCGGCTATGCCAAAAAGTGGCCCAGCCCTCGTTAAGAATCTTGGTTTGCGCTTGGGGGACGAAGTAATACGCCTCCTCTCTTACTATCAAAAAAATTTCTTTTTGCCATGGTTCAAGTGGAGAATTTTCCGCCAAAAATAACATAACGTCCCGTTCCGGAGTCGGGGGGAAAAGCAATCCCCTCTCTTTTTCTTTTTCTTTTTCCGCCGTCTCCTCGATTTTTTTCTTTTGCGCCTCCAATTCTTCCGGAGGGTTAATAAAATTATCCATATATTCTTTAGTAGGCAATCGTCCGTCCCATGATTTTTCTTTTGTTTCTTCGGCGCTTTTTTCTACCGATTTTTCGTGAACGACAATGGCGTCGGCGTTAAAATCAATCAGGGTTTCCAGAGATAAGCATATATCAATCCATCTTTCCACCTTTTCTTCGCCTTGGTTTTCAATAATTCTGTCAATCTTTTTCGCGTGATTGGCGAACATGTTTAACGCATTGCGATCGCTTTTCTTGAAAAAGCGGTTGTTAAAAAAGAAATCGCAGTGAGCATAAACATGAGGCATGACAATTTTCTGGTCCACCATCTTGTTCGCTTCCAAAAGATACGCAAATGGCGGATTATTGTTTATCACCATCTCATAAATTTTCTGCAGCCCGTAGGCATATCCCTTACTTAGTTCGTTATATTCCATGCCAAATCGCCAGTGGGGATAACGAGTCGGAAACCCTCCAAAAGCCGCAATCTCGCTCATCTGTTCCCAATTGACTATCTCAAAAATCACTTCGCTTCGGGAACCATCGGGACACTTAATAAACGGCCAAAGTTCAAAATAATCAACCATTAATTGCTCTATGGCGTATTTCGCCTCTTTTAACCTTCTAGGAAGTTTTCCCCCGTACATTCTTTCCTCCGTTACCCGAAAAGTTCTTTTAACGATGTATAAATGGCATCTTTATCCTTTACTTCCGCGATTTTCATTACGGGATTGTTTTTTATATTGTCACGCAAAGTTTTTATAAATGCGCCGGATCCGTAAGGACTGTGCACCTGCACATAGCCAAAAATATTACATGCGGGCAAAATGTGGTCGCGCAAAAGTTTCAGGCATTTCTCGTCGTCTTGGCCCTCGCCGCTCCAGTTGTCTCCATCGGAAAAATGGAATCCGAATATATTCCACTCCTCCGGCTTATAAAGTTCCTTGATCTTGATCCAGAATAATTCATAAGCCGAAGAAATTTTGGTTCCCCCGCTGACGCGAGTGTGAAAAAATGTTCCCCGATCAACTTCGTAGGCAACGGCATCGTGCATAATATACCGCACTTCTATTCCTTTAAAGTGATGGCGAAGCCAAACATCAATCCAGAAACACTCAGAGCGAACAATATCCACTTGTTCGTCACCCATGGAACCGGAAATGTCCATCATAAAGAAAATTACCGCCGCTCCGCGCTTATCTTGATACACGTTCCACGAGCGAAATCTTTTGTCCGGACGGCTGATAACTACGGGAATATCCGCCGGGTCAAGCTCTTCTTCATTAGGATTTGATAAAACGGTCCTTTGCAGGGCTTCTCTAAAACTCCTTTTTTTCTGCGTCATCCCCGACGGGCCCACTCGGCGAATTCCGGTGTATCTATCGGTTTCCGTAGTTAGATTTTTTTTGCCCTTCGGTTTAAGTTCCGGAAGTTTAAGTTCTTTACCAAAAATTTCCGCAAGTTCGTCCATCGTTAAATCCACTTCCAAAATATGCCTGCCGGGAAGATTGCCAGCGCCACCGTTCCCCCCGTTGGGATCACTGCCGATCGGATCGCCGACGGCCGGATCATTTTTGCCCACCCCTTGGCCGACGTGGGGTCTGTTGGGTCCATATACAATATGGGGAATCTCTATTTGTGGAATGGGGATGCTTACCAAGTCCCTGCCCTTACGGCCAATCATTTCGCCCCTGCCAATTAACTTTTTTAATTCTTTCCGAACCCGTCCCTTAACTATCTTATAAAAACGGCCTAAATCCCTATCTATTCTTTGAGCCACCGCGCTGCCCTCCTATTATTCATTATTGAGATGTCAAAGTTCTTTTATCACTAGATAAACACGAAAACAAATAAAAAACAACCCCCAATATTGGGGGTTGCGACTCTTATTTGTTTCCTTTCAAATCGCCTCTTGCAAAGATACTGGCAACAAAGTTCAGAACATCGGTTGCGCAAACTTCGCAGTAATCCATTTTCTTTATAAGGCGGTCCTTAACCACGTCAATTTTTTCTTGAGTAGACTTGTCCACCACCGACGACACCAGGCTCGTCAGTTTGATGGTATCCTTCTGATCCTCAAATAATTTGAGTTCAATCGCTTTTTGCAATCTCTCATTCGCCTTGTAGTCAAAAACTACTCCATCAATCGCCAGAGCGCCGATATAATTCATAATCTCCCGCCGAAAATCATCTTTTCGG
>MHMH01000011.1:0-1581 GCA_001819335.1 Candidatus Nealsonbacteria bacterium RIFCSPLOWO2_01_FULL_43_32
CCGACCCCCAGATGGGCTGGTAAATGCTGGTTTGAGCTAAAATTGCCTGGTCGCCAGAATCAATAGCAAAAAGAGGAGTGGCTGTGGTGGTGGTGCCGATTGACAAGTTCCCGGTAAAAGTGGAGGAGGCTTGAGAAATAATTCCTCCAGCAAAAGTGGAAACTCCGCTGGAAAGCGTGGTGGTGGCGGTGCCATTAGTGGTTACGACCATATTGCCGCCTGATACGGTTAATTTAGAACTTGGCCTTGTGTTCCCAATGCCGACATTGCCTGTTGAACTAATAAACATACTTGAAGTTGCTTGTGCCAAACCTGCCCCATCACCAATTATGAAATATCCTTTAGTTAATGAGATGTCTGAAATGGCATTGTAAAAAGACGCACAGGTTAAATTGCCTGAAGCGTCTATTTGGTAAGCGGCAGTTTCAGAAGAAGCGCAATCGGTAGGATTAGTTTTGAAAGCATCGGCCGTAGAAGCATTGCCCGTGAATCCTCCACCAGCCGTAACATAGCCAGTAAAAGTGGAAGAGGCCGAGACAATGATGCCCACGGTTGAGGTCGGCCTGATGGCGTTGGGGCCGGCGTACTGCCAGGAGTTGGGCGCGAGCGTGGCCAAAGATTGCCAAGAGCCAATGCCCGTGCTGTTGGAAGTTAAAACATAATTGCTGGCCGGACCTGTGCTCATTTTAAAGCCTGTGGTTTCGATGGGGTGGCTGAAGGTCGAGGAAGTATTGCCTGTGCCGTATAGAATAAGATTGCCTGAGCCGATGAGATTGCCCTGCACGGCCAGCGTGGCTGAAGGCGTGGATGTGCCGATGCCCACGTAGCCGTTGTTGGTGATGACCAAATTGGGAGTGGTCGTGCCCACGGTCAATAAGTTGGTTGATAAGGTGGTGGTGCCGATGCCCACTTGCGGGCCGCTGCCGGTCTTGACTAAGAAGGCCGGCACGATGGAGTTGCTGGTGGTGGCTGTGCTCGTGCCCACGCTAAAGTTGCCCCAGACATCTAAGGTGTATCTGGGAGAGGTGGTGGCAATGGCCACCTTGTTTTCGGAAATGTCCACGAACAAATCCTCGTTGCCTACGGTCAGGTCCCCGGCCATGGTGGAAGAGGCCGAGACAATGATGCCCACGGTGCTGGTGGGCCTGATGGCGTTGGGGCCGGCGTACTGCCAGGAGTTGGGCGCGAGCGTGGCTAAACTCTGCCAGGTGCCAAAACCTGAAGTATCAGAAGTTAACACCGCGTTCTGGCTGGCTCCGGTGGTGAGCTTGACAGCTGTAGTTTGGATGTCCCAGCCAAAGGTGGAAGTGGCGCTGGTGCCGTAGAGTACGATGTTGCCTGAGCCCATGAGATTGCCCTGAACAGCGAATTGGGCTGAAGGCGAAGTGGTGGCAATGCCTGTTCGGCCCAAAGGATCAACCACTAAAGACGGGGTGCTCGTGCCCACTGTCAGCAAGCCGGCCAGGGTGCTGGTGCCAATGCCGATTTGCGGGCCGCTGCCGGTCTTGACTAAGAAGGCCGGCACGATGGAGTTGCTGGTGGTGGCTGTGCTCGTGCCCACGCTAAAGTTGCCCCAGACAT
>MHMH01000011.1:1592-4573 GCA_001819335.1 Candidatus Nealsonbacteria bacterium RIFCSPLOWO2_01_FULL_43_32
CGTGCCCACGCTAAAGTTGCCCCAGACATCTAAGGTGTATCTGGGAGAGGTGGTGGCAATGCCAAAACTATAACCGGTATTAAAATATGAGCTGGCCGAACTATTGATTTGAAGATTAACATTATTATCAGTGCCGATGACCCTGAACTTGTCTGCTAATACTGCCCCGCCAGTGCCTGTGCCCCGCAGATAGTGAGCCCGGATTTCATCAGCCCCCAGCGCCCGATTGTAAATGCGGACTTCGTCGATAGGCCCGAGAAAGTAATTACCTAAATTATTACGACCTATTTCAACACTGCTTCGCGTTGTTGGAGATTGCGTATTTGCTGTGTCGTAAATAGTTTGGAGAACCCCATCTATGTAGAGTTTTGCGTTATTGATGTCAGTTTGAGCTTCACCAGTGTCAATTAAAACAATATGGTGCCAATTGCCGTCCCGAACATTAGTCGTCCATCTGCGATAGTTACTGGTATTTCTTCTGTATCCGGTCAATGTCGCTGTATCAAGCCACAAAGAGGGAACATTGTCTCCACCAGGGCTCATACTAAAAATAGTGCGTCTATCAGTCTGGGAATCTTTCAACCAAGCTTCAAAAGTTATTGCTCCAGAAGGAATAAAAGAAGTATCCACATAATCATCCACGCCGTCGAAAGACATACAGCCGGGGACTTTGCAAGTAGTAGTCGCCCAGCCGGATTCTCCTGAGGTGGCGTTTCGGCCGGGCATGGGCATGCCGGTGGCAGTGCCGTCATTTCCATAAGGCGAACGGTCGTAGGCGATGTTGGCCGAGGAAGAACTCATACCTTCGGAAAATGGCAGATATAAAACCAGGCCGTCGTCACTTCCATAGACATCCTGGAACATAGCTCCGGTGATATTGACATTGCCCGAAACATCAACACTCATCACCGAGGTGGCGTTGGCCCAAATGTTCAAGGGATTCTGGCTGCCTGTTTCCACGATAGTTAATTTAGCTCCGGGCGTGGTGGTGCCAATCCCGACATTCCCTCCGTATGGTTGCAGTAAAATATTGCTGGTGCTGGTGGCGATGATAAATTGCGCTCCTCCGCCCGAAATGGGGCCGGCAAAAGTGGAGGTGGCCGAAGATATCGTCGTGGTAGCAGAGCCTGCTGAACTGACGACGAAGTCCCCGCCGTTGACCGTCAGCTTGCTCGTCGGTCCCGAGTTACCGATACCGACGTTGGTGCCACTATCATATATAAGGGAGTTACCGATGGCATAGGTGTCGGTGAATTTGGGAATGTAGTTTGATGTCCCTGAGCCGCCGATGTAGCCGCCCGTGGCTGTTTGGCAATTAGCCGAAGAATCGCAGATAACATAAGTATTGCCGCCTCTGACCAGTTGCGCTAAGCCATCGCTCACCCCCAAAAGCAGTTGTTCGGAATTGGCGCCGGTCAGAGTGCCGCTAAACTGCAGATTATCGTTAACGGTCAAAGTGTCTTGGGTGATATCGTAAAGAGAATTTTCCACGCCCAAAGAACCTTGAATCGTCACGTCGCCTTCGGCATCTATTTTAAATCTTTCCACGCCGGCTACCGCCACCGACATTAAAGTATTGTTAGCCGCGCCCGAAGACGGGTTGATATATAAAGAGCCGTAAGAAAGCCCGGTGCCCAAAGGCGTGCCGGTCAGCCACAAAGGCCCTGAAAAAGTGGAAGAAGCGGTGCCTGTAATGGTTAAAATATTTTGGATGTCAACAGGAAAATCATTGAAATAAAATTGGTCAGCGGCCGAATTCCATCCCAAAATGGCATTGGGCGTGAGTGTGCCTCTCTCAAACTCCAAAGTGGCGTTTTCCGCGTCATCAGTCACATTGTCAGCGTTGATGATAAAAGTGGAAGAAGCTGTGCCCCCAGCTATCAGGTTGGAAATCGTGGTGGTGCCCGCATAAAGATTATTCCATCTGTTGGTGGCCGAACCCAAATCATACATTAAGTCTGAAGCCGGCAAAAAACTGGAATCAGCCCGGCCGGTCAAGGTAATGGTGTCTGAAGTGTCATCGCCCAAGTCAGTATTACTCAAAACGCTCAAACTGCCCGAAAATTGATTCGTGCCGTCGGCCTTAGTGGAATTGAACATGCCCACTATCTGAATATCACCCTCGGCATCCATGCGGATCTTTTCCACGCCGCCTACGGCCATGCCCAAAAGAATATTATTGGTGCCGGCTGTCGCAGGATTAATGTAGATAGTGCCTTGGCTGACGTCAGTGCCCGCAGGCAAACCGTTAAACACTACCGGACCCGCAATGCTCGAGATAGCGGTGCCGTAAAGCACGACGTTGCCCGACCCTATGATATTTCCCTGGACTGTTAATTTTTCTGACGGAGTAGTCGTGCCAATCCCGACATTGCCCCCGTAAGGTTGCAGTAAAATATTGCTGGTGCTGGTGGCGATGATGAACTGGGCTCCGCCGCCCACAATGGGCCCGGCGAATGTGGAGGTGGCCGAAGATATCGTCGTGGTAGCAGAGCCTGCTGAACTGACGACGAAGTCCCCGCCACTGACCGTCAGCTTGCTGGTGGGGCCAGCCGTCCCGATGCCGACATTGCCGGAAGAATAAACATACAAATTACTGCCGGCCGCAAAGTTTCCCGTAGTAGTGGAATTACCGATGACCGTGAGGTCTCCAGCAAAAGTGGAAGAGGCCGAGACAATGATGCCCACGGTAGTGGTCGGCCGAATGGCATTGGGACCGATGAACTGCCAGGAGTTGGGCGCGAGCGTGGCCAAACTCTGCCAGGTGCCCGTGCCGTCAGCGGATGAAGTTAACACCGCGTTCTGGCTGGCGTTGCTGGTCAGCTTAATGGTCGGCGCCTGGATATCCCAGCCAAAAGTAGAGGTGGCGCTGGTGCCGTAGAGCACGATATTGCCCGAGCCCATGATATTACCAGCTACTGCTAAATTGGTGCTGGGTGTTGAGGTGCCAATACCAACATAACTGAGAGGACTGACCACTA
>MHMH01000011.1:4590-5133 GCA_001819335.1 Candidatus Nealsonbacteria bacterium RIFCSPLOWO2_01_FULL_43_32
CGACTAAAGTGGTGGTGCCGATGCCCACGTAGCCCGAAGAATTAATTCTTAATCTTTCTTGGTTGTTGGTGGCCAGGTAAATGGCGTTGCTGGAGGTGGCTGAGATGTCGCCGGTGGCAGCTAAGAGCCTGACGTCGGTGCCGGTAGCGATGAGAGCGCCGGCTTCTGAAGTAATGGTGAGGTTGCCAGCTGTGGTCTTCCAGGTGGCAGCAGCTCCGGTGGTAATATGACCTGCTCCAGCAAAGGTGATGGCTGTGCCAGTGGTGGTGGCTGTGCCGGCTATGCCCACTTGGGTGCTGAATTTGCCAGTGCCAGAAACATCTAAAGCATAATAGGGAGTGGCCGTGCCAATGCCGACGTTGCCGCCCGCTGGAGCCCACAAGGTATTGGTGCCTACCACCAAGCCTCCGCTCATGGTGGTGGTGGCCGCAGTGCCGTAGAAAAAGACATTGCCCGAGCCCATGATATTACCAGCTACTGCTAAATTGGTGCTGGGTGTTGAGGTGCCAATACCAACATAACTGAGAGGACTGACCACTAAAG
>MHMH01000011.1:5147-25704 GCA_001819335.1 Candidatus Nealsonbacteria bacterium RIFCSPLOWO2_01_FULL_43_32
GCCGCCGGCGCCCGAGTCAATATACAAAGCAGGTGTATTGGTGTCAGTACTTGTACCCACGCTAAAATCTCCCCAGACATCTAAGGTGTATCTGGGAGTGGTGGTACTGATGCCAAGATGAGCATCTAAAATATTCAGATAATCAGTAGTTTGGTTGTCAAAAACTAAACGACCGGCTGAATCACCCAAACCAATCCAAGTATCATCAGCCATTGTAATATTGCCGGAAAAAGTAGTGCTGGCTGCTTTGAGATTGTCTGTGTAAAGATTCAGCCAGGGATAAGCCACAGAACCCAAGCTGTAAAAAGAGGCGGTTTCGGGCAAAATGCTCCGGGAAATGGTTGTGCCCAAAATACTCAAGCCGGTATAAAAAGTACCTGTGCCTCCGGTGGTATTGGTGGTGGGCACAGTAGCAAGAGTGCCGCTGGTTCCGGTGTCAATTAATGAAGTAGCGGTTGTTTGCCAATATTGGTCTTGAGCTCCCTGTGCTCGGCCGTAAACGCGATAACCAGAAGCTCCGGAAACCGCATCCCAGGAAAGACTGACCGCATTAGTAGTCACGCCATCTACTACAGCTGAAACTTCGGTAGAGCTTGCAGTTTCACCATTGTCATTCAAAGCTGTCACCACATAATAGTAAGTATCAGCGACCAGGGTCCCGCTGCTGGAACTGGTGGCTTGAGCTGAAACATTGGAAGAAGTAGCCAGAGCATTAACAATCAAATCCCCGGCATTCAAGGTAAGATTGGCCGGAGAAGCTAAAACAACATTGCCCGAGAAAGTGCTGGCACCGGATATCAGGGCAGTACCAGCCACGGTTAAATCGCCTTCAGCGTCTACTTTAAATTTTTCTGCTCCGGCCATCGCTAAACCCAGAAGAACCGAATTTGCAGAGGCCGAAGCAGGATTGATGTATACGGTAGCTCCTGAAATCGTGCTCCCGGGAGTACCGGTAAATGTTGCCTGGCCGCCAGCCGTCAAAGTATAATCTGTTTTAATACTGCCCTTGGTGTTCAAATGGCCGGCCGTGCTAATGCTCCAATTTTTGGTATCAATGAGCCCCACGTCTCTTTCTCCTCCGCCGATTCTGAAAGAACCATATTGCCCGAAAAATCCGCTCACATTCAAGCCGCCGACGGAAATATCATTATAGGTATTGCTGCCGTTGGAAGTGATGAAATGAAGGTCAAAGTCCGAAGCATTCATAGAATCAAACAGGTCGGCATTTAAATTAGGAATCAGGCCTCGGTTGGTAGTGATAATCGTGCCTCCTCCCAAATTAACATTGGCTCCGGCCGTATCAATCCCGCCGAACGCGCCCAGGGTCCCGTAAACAAAAAGGCTGTCCAAAAGTTTGGAAGCCCCCTTGACCAAAAGAGTTTTTCCCACCTCAACATTGCCTTCCAGGTAAACGTTTTCGTAAGTGATGTTCCCGTTTTTGGTCACAAAGGCTAGAGTAAACTCTCTGCTGGAAAGATTGTCAAGGTAATCGGCGCTTAAGTTTTCCACCGTGGTGGTGGAAACAACCACGATGGGCGCCACGCCCTGTTCCACCCAAGACCTTATTTGCCCCTTGGTCTCAATATGCCCGTAAATTGAAACATTGCCGTTCTTATCTAAAAGCAAAACTTCATTGGCGTGGGTGCCGGGCTGGCTGCCCTGGAGAGTTAAAGCATCTTTAAAAAAATTATGAACCGCCATCGTTGCCTTATCCAGATTGCCAAAACTGACTCCGCCCACCAAAAGTAAAATAATAATCATGGCCACGATAGAAACGGCAATGGCCTTGGGCGTGGAACGAAAATATTGATTGGACAGGCCATTAAGTCTGCCCAGCTTTGTCGTAATGCCGACAGGTATTCTTGCTTCCATGGCAAGAAGCAGTCTTTCTAAAACTTTTTCTTCTACCGATGGTTCTTTCGACGGTGCAGCCAGCATGGGCACTACTTTTGGCTTTTCTTCTATGGCCGCTACTTCTTTTACTTTCTCTATGATTGGGACTTTTTTCGGGATTTTTTCTGGTGTCCTTACTAAAACTTTTCCCAATTGAGAAATGATTGTTTTGAAAATTTTCGGTTTCTCTGCTACTTCTCCTTCTCCCAGGGCCATGATATCCTTTTGCATGGTCTTAATCAGGCTTGGCTGAAGAGGGAGAGCGGTGCTGACAGGTTCTACTACTGCTTGTTCTTCTTTTTTCTCGGGTTCCTTATTTTCCAGGGCCCCGGAAAGATCAATCGGTTCTTGAGGAAATTGAGCCAAAATGGCTTGAGTGATTTTCCCTTTGTCCGCGGTGTTAAAGAGATGTTTCGGCAGAACAATTTTGAGGCCCTGATTGTTGAGATAATCATTCAGAGCGCTTTCGGTAATATACCAGTTTCTGCCAAATTTTTTTGCTTGTAATTTTCCTTGACGGGCGAGCAAACTTAAATACTCCTGGGAATAGGGTGAGGTTTTAGCGGCTTGCGCTAAAGTAATATATTTTTTGTTTTTGGCTTCCATATTTTTTATCCAGCGATGAGGAGAGTTCCCCTCATCTTCACCCTTCGCTTCGCTCGGGTCCTTGACAAACATTGAAATTTGGCTAAAATATAGGCGAAGATCCCCCAAAGAAAAAACGCCTTTGAGTGTCGCAACTTGACGGTATGTATTTCTTAAGGGGTCTTCTTTTTTGGCGATGAGGACTTCGTCCTCATCTTTACCTTCGTCCCGCTTTGCGGGACTCGGTATCCGATATCACATCGGATAGATTATGTTATTATCGGTTCATGAGAGGGACGTGTCAAGACTAAAGCTGTGGATAAGTTATTTAACGTAAAAGTGTTCTTTTGAGAGATCTTGCCTTAAGTATTTTTAACTAAGTAGTAAGATTAAAAAGAAGCTTTCGCAGGCCCGTTGGCATGGCTCCGCCCAAAGGGCGGACAATGGGCCGAGCATGCAGGTTGCCCGAGCCGCTGGGCGAGGGACAACCGGTTCTTTGTATCTTACTGCTGAGTAAAAAACTTGACATCGTCTTTTGGTACGCTAAAATGAAATAAGAGCTGTGCCCCGCACCACAGCAAGCTGGGTACGGGGTAAAGATAACATTATAAAACATTGATAAACACAGTAGTAAACATTGATATCTAATGACGAAAAAATATTTTACGATTAAAGAAACAGCGAAAATCATCGGCGTAACCCCTTTAACGCTGCGAAACTGGGATAAAAACGGTAAGCTAAAAGCCTATCGGAATCCTATCAACCATTATCGGGTTTACAAGCCGGAGGAAATTGAGCTTTTTCTTAGGAAAATCGAATCCAGCAGACATATTATTTCCGGATAAAAAACCGGCCCATAAGGTGGCCGGTTTTTTGTTATTAATTTTATTAATTAATATAACAGTTCTATTGCTTGGTCCTTAAGCCATTGGGCATATTCCTTAAAAATATCAGATAATGATTCTAAAGTTTCTTCGCGGTTGACCTCGGCCAGAAAAAAATCATCGGAAAACTGTGTGATAGCCTGGCTAGTATTTTGAACATAGGGCAAAAAGTCATAATAAGTTTCCAGCAAATCACCTTTCCCAAAAAACACTCCAGCTGTTATTAAAACAACGACCAAAACCGCTCTCAAGGCCGGATTTACCTCTCTAAAACTTAACGTTATTTCAAATAATCTCTTGACCGGCAGATTGGCCGGGGGAGCAGGGCGACTGCTTTTCCTCGGCTGGTTTTTTAATCGCTTACTCTTTATTTGATTTTGATAAGCTTCAACTTGTTTTTGATAATCCTGGAGCCAGGCCGCGGTGGTCACCCAATTATTGCTGAATTTCAGGGCTTTTAATTTCCCCTGTCGCGCCCTTAAACTTAAATACTCCTGCGAATAATGGCAGAATTTTGTCGCCTCTTCCAGGGAAAGATAGTTGCTCATTCCTTAATTCTCTCTTAATTAAAAACCCCCGTCAATGGGTCTTAATGCTTTGGATTATGCCCAAGCCGATACAGGTCAAAATTAGGCCGCTACCGCCATAGCTTACCAGGGGTAAGGCAATGCCGATAATGGGCAAAAGGCCAAGATTCATGCCGATATTGATAAAAATCTGCAGGGCTAAAAGAATCGCCAGGCCCGCAGCAAAAATACGAGGGAAATTAGTCTGAGCGGCGAGAGTGATTTTAATAATGCGCCAAATTAAAAGAGAGAATAAAACAAAAATGATTGATACGCCCAAAAGCCCGAATTCTTCGGCTAGGGCCGCGAAGATGAAATCGGTCTGCGGCTCGGATAAAAAGCCGTATTGAGTTTGAGAGCCCTGTCCCAGTCCTTGCCCCAAAATTCCTCCCGAGCCGATAGCAATCTTGGACTGGGTCTCGCTCCAACCTATACCCAAAGGCTCAAATTGGGGCAGCAAAAAACTGATAATCCTTTCTTTTTGGTAGTCCTGAAGCATAAAAGACCAGCCCAAAGCTAAAATCAGAAGCAGGCAAAGAATGATGATTAGGAAAGCCCTGATTTTTATCCCAGAAATAACCAAAATAGCCAGCCATAAACTGATAATCAACAGCACCGAACCAAGGTCTGGGTGGAAAAAGATTAAAACGCTGGGAATCAAAATATATAAGGTAGAAATCAAAATATGCCTGAGCCGATAGACCTCCACGTGATAAATAGAAAAGTATTTGGCTAAAAGAATAATTAAAGTCAGCTTGGCAAATTCAATGGGGTCAAAAGAAACAGGCCCCACTTTATACCAGCCCCTCACTCCCCTGGTCTCTTCGGCGAAAAAGAAAAGGCCAGCCAAAGCCAGACAGCTCAAGACGTAAAGAATAAAAACCAGGTAGGGGTCATTCCTCAACAGGCGCCAGTCCATCAAAGAGAAAACAAACATTAACAAAAGACCGATGGCGGCAAAGACAAGCTGTTTTTGAAAATTCAAAAAATCGGCCTTACTCAACGAACTGGAGTATAAAGACAAAAGGCCGATGCCTATTAATAAAACCGTACCAATGACTATGGGCCAATCAAGCCGCTTCAGATGAAGTGCGATACTATTCATATAATGAGTCCCGTAAAACGGGACGAAATTAAAGATGAAGCATTACTTCATCGCTTTTTATTGAACTAATTTCAAAAACTCTTTCTCATTGATGGTTTTGACGCCAAGTTCCCTGGCCTTTTCAACTTTCGAACTAGGGTTCGCTCCCACCACTAAAAAATCAGTTTTCTTGGAAACCGAAGACAGGGGGTGCCCGCCCAGTAGCCTGATTCGCTGATGGGCCTCGACCCGAGTCATGGAGTCCAAAACTCCTGTGATCACCAGGTTTTTGCCAGCTAACTTACCTTTCTCAGCCAACGGTTTCTCCGAAGGTATTATTTTTACTCCCGCTGCAAGCAAATCGTCAACCATTTTCATATTTCGCTTGTTTTGAAACCAATGATAGACGCTTTTTGAAACCTCAACGCCTATGTTGGATAAAGATTGCAACTCTTGCTCCAAAGCCTCTTGCAATCTCTTACTATTACCGAAGTGCTGAGCGAGTATCAGCGCCGTCTCCTCCCCGACATGACGGATGCTTAAAGCGTAAATAAAACGACTCAAGGGGACTGCTTGACTGTGGCGAATAGCTGAAATAAGGTTAGCGGCTGATTTTTGGCCAAATCTTTCCAGCGGTAAAAGGTCCCCCTCTTGCAATTCGAATAAATCCGAAGGTTGAGAAACAAGATTTTCGTCTACCAGCTGGTCAATGATTTTAAGACCCAAACCCTTTATATCAAAAGCCTTCTTGGAAACAAAATGGTATAAAAACTGCCTTTTTTTCGCCTGACAGTTTGAGTTAGGACAACGCCAAACTTTCTCTTCTGCTGGTTTTTCTAAAAGCGAACCGCAAACAGGGCATATTTTAGGGAATGGGAATCCCCTCTCTTGGCCCGTTCTTAACCCTTTTAATACTTGGGTGACGGCTGGAATGACATCGCCGGCTCTTTCTACAATGACCGTGTCGTTGATTTTCACCCCCAACCTTTTAATTTCATCCTCATTGTGCAGCGTGGCTCGAGAAATAGTCACCCCTCCCACCATCACCGGTTCCAGTACAGCTACGGGAGTGATGGCGCCCGTCCGGCCGACTTGCACCTTGATGTCTTTGATTTTGGTGGTGGCCTGCTTGGCGGAAAACTTAAAAGCCCTGATCGCTCTGGGACTCTTGCCCACTACCCCCAATTTCTGGAAAAGCGCATTGTTGTTAACCACTGCCACGACCCCATCAATCTGAAAGGGCAAATTATCTCTTTTTTTGTGAATCTCTCTCCAAAAATCAACTACCTGGAACAACGTGGCGCATACTTGGCCGTTTTCAGCCCTGAACCCCAAATCTCTTAAAATTTGGTGTTCCTGGGAATGTTTCTTTTGTCCTAGTGAGGTAATTAAACTATAGGCTAAAAACTTCAACGGTCTTTGGCTGGCCAGTTGAGGATCCAATTGCCTGATAGAGCCGGCAGCCAGGTTTCTCGGATTAGCATAAGGAGGCAGGTCTTTTTTTATTCTTCCTTTGTTAAATTTCTCAAAATCTTTTTTCTCCATATAAACCTCGCCTCTCACCTCAATTAATTGACCTCCCGAGGGTGTCGCACCCTCGGGAGGTACGCGCAATCGGAGCGGGATGCTTTCAATGGTTTTTAAGTTCTGGGTGACATCCTCCCCTATTGTACCAGAGCCTCTGGTGGCGCCGGTTTTAAAAATGCCGTTTTGGTAAATCAAAGTGACGGCAAAGCCGTCAATTTTGGGCTCGCAAAAGTATTCAAAACGCTCACCGGGCACCAGCCTCTTTAAATAGTTTTCCCAATCAGTTAATTCTTGCTCGGAAAAAATATCTTCAATACTGAGCATCGGTATTTTATGCCCTACTTTCTGGAATCCTTCTTGCGCTTTACCGCCCACGCGCTGGGTGGGAGAATCTTGAGTGATGAGTTCTTTGTATTGCTGCTCTAATTGATAAAGCTCGTGTTTTAAAGAGTCTAAAGCAGCGTCAGAAATCTCCTGACGGTCTAAAACGTGATACAGGTATCTGTGATGATTAATTACTTTTTTTAATTTCTCAATACGTTGTTTAGCTTGCTGCTTTGTCATGATTAGTACGTTATTGCAATGGCTCTTTTGGTTTCTTTATAGGTGCCGACCGAGGTTATGCAGTAATATAAACCTGTTGCAGTACACTTCTCTTCGGGCCCCCCTTCGGTTGCTGGCCCCTTATAAACAAAAACTTGATACTTTGCGTCATTGGATAAAGTAATGACTGAACCTGCTCCAAGAGGCGGATTGTCTCGCTGCATCAGGATGGCCTCAATTCCGGCATCGGCCGCGTAAAAAGCCAATACCGAATGGCCCATAGCCCTCATTGTTCGAGTCTGGCCTAAAAAAATACTGTTGAGGCCCAAAGCAATGGCTAAAAGCGTAGCCATGACCATTAAGGCCAGATAAAGCGAAACGCCTTTCTGTGTTGAAATTCGAAATTCGAATATCGAAATTCGAAACTTATGTTTTATATTTTGAATTTTAGTCATTTGGATTTGTTTCGTGCTTCTGATTTCGTGCTTCTGATTTACTTCCTGACGTCGGGGTTTCTTTGAGAAATAGTAGTTTGAATGGCTATTTTTGCTCCTGCCTCGCCTTCGACCTTCAAAAAGACAGTGACCTTGGGTTGCAAATAATCAGTCGGGGGCTGCTGGGCGCCGGTGATATAGACATCAAACAAAGATACGGTCAAGCTGGCCGAGGTCAGATAGCGGTTGTTAATATCTTTTAGTCTTTTATTGTCCAAACAAAATTGCTGGCAAGTCCCTTGATAGGTTCTAAATTTCAGACATTGGTCTTGAAAAGCATAATTCAGCTTAACGGTGCCGGTACAAGCCCCGGTCAGGTCTTTCTTGGCCATTCTGACAGCCCTGGACAGATACTCCATCAGATAAGAGGTTTGGTTCAAAACTTCTTGGGTGGCTAAACTCTGCCTTTGGGCTTTCAGAGAAGAAATAAAAATACCGCTGCTCGCCCCGACCAGCAAAGCAAAAACAGCCGTAGCCACCACCATCTCAATTATTGTGAATCCTTTATTATCCATAAGACTATCGCCAATTATATAATTCAGTTGCCACCGTCACCTGATGGGTTCTGCCTCTTTCCGACCAGCTCACCTCAACCGAAACTTCTAATATATCGCTGCCTCCGGACGTAATCGTGATTTTTCTTTGAAAGTTACTCTGGCTGCCATCTAAAAAATTGACGACTTGCCAATCACTTGAAGCTAAGCCGTTATCCCAAGTGCTGTTTGCTAAAAAATTGGAGTCTCTGATATTCCTGATAGTTTCAATGCCTTCTTGGGCCAGATAAGTGGCAGCCAACTGAGCAGAAGCAATTGAAGTAAAGGCAATTGTTTGCTGAATTAATGAAAAAGCGCCCATCGTGCCTACGGTCAGTAAAAATATGGCTACCACGATTTCAATTAAAGTGAACCCTTTCATTTATTATTCAACGGCAATTAAGCCGGCTTTATTCACCTGTATTATCTCTGTCTCTTGCGCCAGAAGCGTAATTAAAACTACGGCCGCATCCGGATTAAAATAAACACTGGGGTCGGGCGGCACAAAAACAACGGTCAAAGCAGAAGCAAATTCTGGAGAGAGAGCGCTGATGACTACTTTTCCCTCTAAAGTGATTGTTTCCACTTTTTCGCTGGAATCAGTATACTGCCGATCACCATCACCAAGGTCAGCAAACAAAATATATTGGTTGGACTGATTTCTATTGAAATAAATGCCATAGCCCTTTGGCACCTCACCGCCAAATTGTTGAGAAGAGAGCGCTAATTCTTCGGCTCTTCTTAAGTCCTGAGCTAATTGATGAGCCGACCGCTGTAAAGCCAATCGCTGACTGCCGGCCCGGTAATTAGGCAAAGCCAAAGCAGTCAAAAGCACGATAATCGAGGTGACCACCATCAGCTCAATTAAGGTAAATCCCTTCGAAATTCGAAATTCGAATATCGAAATTCGAAACAAATTAGAAATTCTAAATTCTAATTTTCTAAACCCGTGTTTTGAACTTTGAATTTTGGGCATTTGAATTTGTTTCGTGCTTCGGATTTTGTGCTTCTAATTTTTACCACAGAAAATGTGAATACCAATTTATAATGATTTTCCCAAAAAATAAAGAAATGAATGTGCCCGCAACTAAGAACGGGCCGAAAGGCACCTCTGACTTCAAGGTTTTTTTGCCCAAAAATATCAGTCCTATGCCTATCATAGCACCACTCATAAAGGCCAAAAACAAAGCCGCTAAGATATTGGGCCAACCAAGTACTAATCCCATTAAAAAAGCCAGCTTAATATCCCCTATGCCCATCCATTTGCCCTTGGAAATTAAAACTATGAAAAGAAAAAATGCGGCCGCACCAAAAGCCGATATCAGGAAGTCCGACATCCCTGGGATGTCGGACTTCAAAAAATCGTAGACCAAAACCATGCCAATAGCCGGGTATATCACTTTATCTGGAATAAGATAATATTTTAAATCGTAGACAAAAATCACTATCAGAAAAGGAAGAATAAGATAATTGAAAATTGATAATTGAAAATTGAAAATTAGGAAAAATATCGCCGCAGTCGATATTTCGACTATCGGATATTGCCAAGATATTTTCTTTTGGCAATAACGGCATCGGCCCCTTAAGCTCAAAAAGCTTAAAACAGGAATCAAATCGGGCCATCTCAGCTGATGTTTGCAATCAGGACAGTAAGAACGGCCCTTGAAAAATCTTTTTTCTTGCTCAAGGCGATAAATAACGCAATTTAAAAAACTGCCGACCATCAGCCCCAAAACAAAAATAATAATATTAAAAAATAAATCCATCTCTATATTTTAAGTAACTTCGGGAGTCACTTAAATTATTCCATAAATACGGACTGGGGATAATTTGCCTTTTCCTTCAAAAATTCAGTAACAAATTCTCGATACTCTTCGCCGTTTCCCCAAAAAGGCGCATATTGCTCTAAAATTTCTTGAGGGGCCAAAATTAAAGACGCCCTTTGCCTTATTTTGTCCGGAAAACTTGAGAAACCATAATTCTCCAAAAAATTAAAAGCTTCTTTTGCATTACTCAAACCCTTTTCTCTCCAACCCGGTTGAAAAACATCCAAAGGATTGATAATGCTCACATAACGACTAACAGTATAAGATTGGAGCTCATCCTTGATTGCCACGCCCTTATATCTGCTTCCGAAAAGAGCGTCTTTTCTGCCATGAAGTAAATTAAAAGACCTAGCAAAACTATCATTTAATTTATGCATAAGCATTGGTATCGCCGTATCGGTGGTTGGCAATAAATAAAAATGATAATGATTACCCACTAAAGAAAAATCTAATAAATGAACCAGGGGCGGATGACTTCTAATGACGAATTTTTCTGGAATTTCTTCTCCTCGCAATAAAGCCCGGCCAGATTTCACCATATCTTTCGTTTTCATGTTGGTATCTTTTCTGCCCAAATTAACGGCGTAATACTGAAAAATAAAACGAAAACAATCGTCTTCCTCTCTAAAAACGTTCGTTAGCGCCCGAGAAACAATATGAACCGGCTGATCTTTCGCAAAAAAGATTTTTCTATAAGGCATATATTTAAGCGACTTCGGGAGTCACTTAAATTATAACATATTGCAAGTATTAAGTAACTTCGGGAGTCACTTAAGCTAACTTAAATTATAACATATTGCAAGGATTAAGTAACTTCGGGAGTCACTTAAGCTAAAACAAAAACCCCCTCCTTTAAAAGAGGGGGTAGTTTTCGGCTTATTGACAAAACAATTAGAAACAGCAGTCAAGTAAAGTCGGGGCAGCATCGGTACATTCAAAATTGCCCTGATGAGATGTGGCGTAATAAGTTGTGGCCGCAGGAGCTTCCAGTGTCGCATAGACGCAGAATTTCTGTTCGTCTCCAGCAGCCGTGAAATTGTCCCTCCAAACATAAGGAGTAGCAGTGCCAGTAGTGGGATCAGTCGGGACCTTGAGCATGTAACCGGTGATAACGGTCGGCCAAGTAGCGCCAGTGCTCTCAAAAAATTTCTCATTGGCGCCGTAAAACATTTCTTGAGCCTTGCCTATCTGACTCATGTCAGATTTCCTGACAGTGTCCCGGGCAGATTTTCTGACTCCGCCCATTGATACCAAAACGATGGAAGATAAAATGCCGATGATGGCAATCACCACTAATAATTCAATCAGGGTAAAGCCGCGACGTTTTTTAGTAAATATTTGTAACATATTAATATAATCCGAATCTACGAATATTATCCGAATGACACGAATATTCGGAGCATTCGGATACGCATTCGGAACATTCGGATTTTTTTGCTTTTGCTTCGACCTTTGAAAATTTTTAACTTAACTTCTTTTATTATATCACACCCTTACGTGCCAGTCATCTGGTAAAGAGGTAAAAGAATAGCGCCCATCAACCCGGCCACAATGCCTCCCAGAAATATCACCATTACCGGCTCCAAAACGCTTAAAAGATTGTCCACGGCCCGTTCCACTTCTTGGCGGTAAAAATCAACCACGCTCATCAAGCTTTCGTCCAGGGTGCCGGTTTTCTCCCCCACGGTCACCATTTGGGTCAAAATGGGCGGAAATTCTCCGGGATGCTGGGTGAGTACTCGGCTGATTCTCTCTCCTCTTTTCACTTCGTCCCTCACCTCAAAAACAATCGTTTGATAAACATCATTGCCTACGATTTCACCGGTAATTTCCAAAGCGCTGACAATGGGCAGGCCGCCGCTGATTAAAGTAGAAAGGTTCTCGGCAAAACGGGAGATATAGGTCATTTTAAGAAAAGAACCGAGCATAGGGATGCGCAAAATATATTTATCTTTAAATTTTTTGCCATTAATTGTCTTGAAATAGCGGAAAACGAAAATACCCAGCGCCAACAGAGCCAAGCCGGCCAGCCAACCCCAGCTTCTTAGAAAATCGGACAGGGCGATGACCATCCGTGTGACGAAAGGCAATTCCTGGCCGCTTTCCAGCAGAACTTCGCTCATGCTGGGGATAACAAAAAACATCATCAATAGCAGTACGCCAATCACCACTACCAGAATTAAGATAGGGTAAATCATGGCTCCCTGTATTTTGGAAGCCAAGTGATATTCTCTTTCCAAATGGTCGGCTAAATACGTCAGGCTTTCCGAAAGCGTACCCGAGGCTTCACCGGATTTAACCATGCTCACATAAAAAGCGGAAAAAAGATTGGGGAAAGCAGTCAGGGCTTGAGAAAAAAGCGTGCCGGCTTCAACCTCCTGGGCGAGGGCAAAAATTTTTTCTTTGAAATTAATGCTTTTGGTTTGCTCGGCAATGGAACGAAGCGACTGCACCAAAGGAATTTTAGCCTTAAACATCAGGGACAGCGCCCGGGAAAAATTAACAATGTCTTTTTTGGAAACTCTTTGAAACAATTTAATCTGCTTGGCATAAAAGGGTTGAGAGACGCCCGTCTTTTCCAAAAAAGTCACGAACAATCTGTTTTTTTGCAAAAGAGCCAAGGCGGCCTCTTGAGATGAGGCTTCAATGGTGCCGGTTTGCGCTTCGCCGGCTTTAGACCTGGCCTGATAATTAAACTTCATGAAATCAAATTTTTATTTATCTGGCCAACATCTTCAGCTCGGCCGGATTGAGGGAATAAGTCAGGGCGTTGCTCAAAGAAATTTCTTTTCTTTTAACCAGAATGGCTAAAGAGCGGTTTAAAGAAACCATGCCGGCTTCAATCGAAGTTTCAATCACCAGAGGCAGTTCATGAATTTTATTGTCCCTGATGAGATTAGCGACGGCCGGATTAGAAATCATGATTTCACAGGCCGGCACCAAACCCCCAGCAATGCGAGGCACCAATCTCTGGGAAACCACGCCCAAAAGACTGCCTGATAATTGGGCCCTGATTTGGCCTTGCTGGCTGGGCGGAAAAGCATCAACAATACGGTGAATGGTCTGACTGGCCGAATTGGTGTGCAAAGTAGCAAAAACCAAGTGCCCGGTTTCCGCCGCAGTAATGGCTGTGCCAATGGTTTCTTCATCTCTCATCTCGCCGACCATAATGACGTTGGGGTCTTGGCGAAAGGTTGAACGCAAAGCCTTGGCAAAACTTAACGTGTCTTCAAAAACTTCCCTTTGGTCAATAATCGACCGGTCTTCTTTGAAAATATATTCAATTGGGTCTTCAATCGTGATGATGTGTTCGGCTCTTTCATGATTGATTTCATCGATCAGCGCCGCTAACGTCGTTGATTTGCCCTGGCTGGAGGGCCCGGTGATTAAAACAAAACCCCGGGTAGCTTTAGCAAACTCGTGCAGAATCGGCGGCAGGTTTAATTCATTAATCGTTGGAATTTTGCTTGGAATTAGTCTCAAGGCGCACGAAACATTGCCTTTTTGGAAAAAGATATTCACCCTGAATCTGGCCTTATCTTCAAAATTATAGGAAAAATCAATTTCTTTTTCCCCGGACAAACGAGTGTACTGCTCTGGGGTCATTAAGGCTCGAGCCAGGGCTTGCGTATCCTGGGCTGATAATTTTTTCTCTTTCAATAAAGGCACCAGGGCTCCCGCGCTCCTCAAGACCGGCGGATGGCCGCAGGATAAATGCAAATCCGAGGCTTGCTGCTTGACCGTTAAAGACAATAATTCTTTTAATTGGGAGAGGTAATTGTTTGCCATAATTTTAATTATTGTTTTATTAAAAATTCCTTAATTCTATTCTCCGCTAAATCACAATATTTTCTATCGATATCATAAACAACATATTTCCTATTGGTTTTTAGCGCTGCAATACAAGCAGTCCCACTGCCGACAAAAGGATCAAGAATAACATCACCTTCAAATGTATAAAGCTGAATTAAACGGTACGGCAATTCTACTGGAAAAGGTGCGGGATGTCCTATTTTTGAAGCTCGCTCTGCGGCAAATTTCCAAATACTCTTTGTAAATTCTAAAAATTCTTCTTTTGCAATAGTGCTTTTTCTATTTTGCGGATTAAAACGGGTAAAGGTATCTTTACAAAAAACGAGAATATATTCATGAACATCCCGTAATACTGGATTGTTTGCTTTCAGATAAGTTCCCCAAGCTGTTGAGGAACTTGCACTACTTCCTTTGTCCCAAAGTAGTTCGCCCCTCATTAAAAAACCAATCTCACTCATATCTTCTATGATATAACTGTGAAGTGGCAAATAGGGCTTTCTACCCAAATTCGCAATATTTATACAAGCTCTACCGCCGGGGACTAAAACTCTGTATGTTTCTTTAAATACCCGTTTTAATAATTCTCTATATTCTTTAAGAGATAAATTTTCATCGTACATTTTGCCGACGTTATAGGGCGGCGAGGTAACCATTAAATGAACGCTGTTATCTGGAAGTTCTATCATCGCCTCACTGCTTTTACAAAAAACTTTGTTTATATTTTGCGGTTCAATTGGGTTCTCAACATATTCAACATTTTTCCCATTATTTAATCCCTCATAAAGCTTACTGTTATAAAATTTTGACGAGTCATGGTTAAATCGACCCGGCGCACCAAAAGTGCTGGTTTGTGTTCCATTTTTTCTTTTATAATCATGGTATATCATATTAATCTTCTTTCCAGTAATCTACCCATCTTTTATATGGGTTAAATTCTATTGTTGTCTTTTTCCATGGTATTTCTATGGCCTTGACATCTTTGTCTCTAACTAAACTTGATAGTGCTTCTTGAGTAATCTCCGCTCCTCTCGGGTTTGTCCCTGGTTTTGGAAGTTGAATATAATTTTCTCTCCCTATTTTATCGAACAACCTTCGCTGAGATTCCAATGGAATATAGTAAAATCCTCCTGCCTTCCCCCAGTTAATTTGGATGAGCAATAAATCGTAACTGGGATAATAATTTTTACGGAATTTGTCTGCTTTTTGGGCATCAACCGTCCAGACTAGTTTGACTCCTCCGAATCTAGCACCGGTTATTGTTTTAATAGAGATAGGCACCCCAAAAAGATTGGCATCAATTTCTGATTCGGTTATGGGGATTTCCGTCTCAACATTTTCCTTACCAAATTTATAAATAAGCAGTGCAGTAATAATCTTTTCGCGCAAAGAACCGACCTCCATTCCAATTTTTCCGGCTCTTGAGCTTTCTAATTCCGCTAACTGAAATAAATGTGGCAGACGTCTCTTAATTTTATCTATCAACTTTTCATCATTAAAAATTTCTATCAGTTTGCTTGACATATTCTTATTCTAAAACATTTTTATTGATAGCGCCATTGGACTCCTTGTCTTCGGCCGCAGACAAGACTTCTTCCATGGAGGTTAAGCCGGTTAAAACTTTTAAGATACCATCCTGCTTCATGGTAATCATGCCCTGCCGGTGAGCTTCCTCTTGAATCTTGGATTCGGTCGGCTCTTTTAAGATGATTTCAGCCAGCTGATTGGTCATTTCCAATATTTCATAGAGAGCCACCCGGCCGGAGTAACCGGTGTTTTTGCATTGCTTACAGCCCTGAGCTTCATAAATTTCCAAAGGCTTGGGAATTTTGACATCTTTTTTAATGACCGGAGGCAAATCATCTATTTCTTTTAAAATCATATCCCTGGTTTTAGGGTCGGGCGCGATTTTCTTTTTACAATCAGGACAAAGGGTTCTGACTAGTCTTTGAGCCATAGCAATGCTTAAGGAAGAAGGGATTAAGAAGGGAGCCACGCCCAAGTCAATGAGCCGGGGGATCACCCCCAGGGCATTGGTGGTGTGCAAAGTGGCCAAAACAATGTGGCCGGTCAAAGCAGCGTGGGTGGCCAGCGTAGCTGTTTCTTCATCACGAATTTCGCCCACCATGATAATGTCCGGGTCTTGTCTTAAAATATGCCTTAAGCCGTTGGCAAAAGTATAGCCGATTTCCGGATGAACCTGCGACTGGCTGATGCCCTCAACGAAATATTCCACCGGGTCTTCCAGGGTAATGATGTTGACGCCTTCTTCATTCAAAAGATTCAAAATGGCGTAGAGGGTAGTCGTTTTGCCCGAGCCCGTGGGACCAGTGGCCAAAATCAAGCCGAAAGGTTTATAAGCGGCTTTTTCCACCACGGTCAGGTTTCTTTTTTCCAAGCCGAGCTTGTCAAAATTTTTAACGCCTTCGGTCGGATCAAGCACTCTCATGACCACTTTTTCGCCCAAAGTGGTCGGGAAAGTAGACACTCTAAAATCAATGCTTTTATCCCCCACCCTGGTAGAAAAGCGGCCGTCTTGAGGGAGCCTCGTTTCATCAATCTTCAGATTAGAAAGAATTTTAATCCGGGCCACCACCGCCGGATGAATTTTTAGCGGCAGTAAAAGGCTGACGTGCAGAATGCCGTCCATTCTAAAACGAATTTTCAGCTCTTTTCTCCCCGGCTCAATATGAATATCAGAGGCCTTGCCCTCAACCGCCTGTCTTAAAATCACGGCCACCACTTTGGTAATCGGCGCTTCCTCGGCCATGCCTTCTTTTAAGGCAGGCACACCGACTGTTTCCGTCTTTAATTCTGTTTCTAATTCTTCCAAAGCGACGGTGACTTCTTTCTTTAAAGTGCGGTATTGTTTTAAAAGGCCATTAAAGGTAGTGAGGGTGATTAAGACAATCTTATAGTTGAATTTCCCCTGGCGCGATAAAAACTGCAGGGCTTCCTGGGCCTTCAGATCCTCCGGATAAACCATGCCCACTTCCAGCATTTTTTCCTTCTTGGACAAAGGAATCATCTGATAATATTTGGCCGACTCCTGGGGAATCAGCTCTAAAATTTCCAACGGCACCTCTTCGGGAATGATTTTTTTCAAAGGTATATTCAACTCTTCGCTCTTTAGACCGAATAAAACATCCTCCCCCACCAGGCCTTTTTCCAAAATAATTTCTTCGCCTTTCTTGCCAGAAATCTTAATGTCGTATTCCAAAGAAGCAGCCTGTTTTTTATCAATTATTCCTTTTTCAATTAAGTGCTCGATTAAAGACATATTAGTAAGGTATAAACGGATTCTTCCGCCCCACCGCTCCCTCGAAAGGCGCTATCGTTTCAAAAATCTGGAGTCCTTCTAAGTGAGGATCTTGCAGGACTGACCAGTTAATGATAATTTCCTTAGGCTCGGGCGTTATGGACAAAGGGGCAGGTGTCTCCCCTCCTCTTCTAGCCAAGCCTTGCCAGACAATGATGAGAGAGACGAAAACCAGCAAACCTAAAATTACAATCAGATATCTTTGCCGTTTTTTTGCTTGTAAAAAAGTGATGGCCATGAGGTTAGTATGAATGGGTTTTGATTTGCACCGTGAAGGTAAAAGAGTCGGTTGTTTTTACGGGCGAGGCAAAGGTGATGTTTTCCACCTCGATGATTCTGGCTGAATTTTCCAAAGCTACCAGAAAATTCTTAAAAGCCGGATAATCTCCTATGAGCTTGGCCAGCACTAAAATTTCTCCTTTATCCACGCTGCCTAGGGTGATCTCCCCCAAGACCAGGCCATGCTCGCTGGCGCTTGATTGCAGAAAATTAAACAAAGAAGGCAACGAAGGGGTTTCGGGCAAAGCGCTGGCTATTTTAGCGAGCACGTCACCATATCCTTCAAGCTGCTGAGCGGTTTCTTTGACTGCGCTAAAATATGCTTGCTTAGACTGCAACTCTAACTCCTTAGCTTGAATATTGAATCGTAGAACCTGGAGAGCTTGGTATTGCGGCCAAGCTAAAGTTAATCCTAAAATCAGGGCCAGGGCGAGACAAACGCTCATGATGATTAATTTATTCATTTTCATTGCAGTATTTGAGGGTTAAAATAAAGGTCGAAACTAAATACTGTTTCGCCCTTTTTGCCAATGGAAAGATTGGTCAAATCAACGCTTTGAACCTGCTCCTGCCCCTGTAAGATTAAGATTTGCTGGCCCAAGGTTTTAAAGTCAGGGGCTTGGCCAGAAACCAAAGCTTTGGCCTCCGCAGGGTTTAATTCCAGTTTGGTCAACCAAACCTTGGGCAGGGTATTTACTTCTAAAAAACTCAGAAAGTTTGATGATTTTTTATGGTCCTGAAGGAGCGTTGAGAAATCGTTAATTCTTTTTTTGGTAGCCAGGATCATGCTTTCAGCTACCCTGTCTTCTGGGGTGGCGACTTGAGTGATTTTCTCTTCCAAATTCTGCAGAGAACTAATTGCTTTGCCCTCAAGATAGAACAACAGAGCATATCCCAAAACAAGCCCTATCAACAAGGCGTAGCAGAAATAAGCAACGAAATTCTGCCATTGAGGCGTTTTTTTGACTGTTTTTGGGATAATGCCGACCATAATTTTAACTTACTCTAACCCTCTTAAGGCTGTGCCCAGGGCAATGCCGAAATTGGGGCCCATGGCTTTTAAATTTTTCTCTAAAATCGGCGGGTAATAAATATTGGCGAAAGGATCGGCCACGACCACGGGTTTTTGCAGCTCTTTAAAGAAATATTCGGCCAAACCCGGCATTAAAGCGGTGCCGCCGGCCAAGATAATCTTTTGAACTTCTTTCTGACCCGTCTTCTCTGTTTGGCTGAAGCTTGAAGAGATTTTTTTGATCTCGTTCAAAATCAAGTCGATCAGCGGCAACATGGCTTCCCGGGTTTTCATATCTTCCGAAGCCGTTAAGCCGTATTTCTTCTTGGCTTCTTCGGCTTGCTGATAATCCAGATTCAATCCTTTGGAAATAAGGTTGGTTAGATCATTGCCCGAGGTGTCAAAGCTGTGTGAAATTTTCAAAATACCCTGGTCAATAATGTTAATCGTGGTGCTGCGAGCGCCCACGTCAATCAAAACGACCGTCTCTTTTTTTTCTCTCTCGCCAATTAAAGCCCTCGCCAGACCGAAAACTTCTGCTTCCAGAGATAACAGCTCCAATTTGGCGTCTTGAGCAATCACTTGGTACTGCTCAATCACTTCGTTAGGCACGGCCACCAGCAAAATTTTAAAAGGAGTGATTTTTGCTCCGGGCTCTCCCCCCTTCTCAATAATCTGCCAGTCTAAGGTTACTTCCCGCAGAGGCAGAGGAATGTGCTGATGGGCTTCAAAACTGATGGCTTGAGGCAGCTCTTCTTCGGTCATGGCCGGCAGGCTAAAAGTGGTAAAGAAAGTGGAAAAATCAGGAATGGAAAAATAAGCTTGACGGCTTTTAATCCTGGCTTCCCTTAAAATAGCGTTGAGGGAACGGACCACATCCTGGCGAGAAATAGTCAGGGTGCTCTGCTCAAAAGTCCGGAATGGTTTTTCGTAAAGAGCTTCGGCCTGGATTTCTCCGTAATTATCCAGTTTTCTTCTCTTGCCCGCCCGAGACACTTCCACCACTTTGATGGAAAAGGTGCCGATATCCACTCCTAAAAAACCCTTGGGAGCAATTTTAAAAAAATCAGAAAACATAGCTACTTTTAGTATACCATTTTCAAGGAAAGCAAGTATGTGGATAAAATGCGGAAGCGGGAGGATTCGAACCTCCGAGACCCTTGCGGGCCTTCCGGTTTTCAAAACCGGTGCATTCGGCCGCTCTGCCACGCTTCCCAACTGGCGGGACACTCGGGTTAAGTACCCCAGTGAGCGCCCCTTATAGAGGCATTATCGCACTTTTTGGAGGATTTTGCCAGAGCGAAACGAGGTCACGTGGGTCGGCCTCGCTAACAAGTTTTCGTGATGGGATATTCTTAAATTAGTCCAAACTTATTTTAAAAATAATTCCTGATTTTTTGAATAATTTTTAAAGCAAGGAGGACCTATTCTTTGATCTCATCACGTACCCACCAAAGCTCATTACCTTTCCTCGCACCATAACCAATATATTTACTATCTTCACTAAAAATAGGTTTTGTTGTTTGAATATACTCCGGACTTCCATAACCATAAATTTCATCAAAAACCTCCCCCTCTCTTCCGTCTACAACTACAAAATATTTTCCTTGTTTTCCGGCTATATAAACTAAATGTTTGCTGTCGGGACTAAAAACAGGCGACGCAACAAGATCATAAGCATTACCCTTTTGGCCATCTAATACAATAAACTCTCCCCTTTTCGTGTCCTCAACCCTGTAAGCTAAATGTTTGCCATCGGGACTAGAAACAGGATATCCAACCTTATCATAAACTTCTGCCGAACTAATATCTATCAAACGTTTACTATCGGGGCTAAAAACAATCCCGGCAACCATAGCGGGTATCTCCCGATCATCTAGAACGATAAATTCCTTCTCTAGGGGCTTGGCTTGAGCTGTGTAAGCTAAACGCTGACTATCAGGGCTAAAAACAACCCGTCCGATACTATAATAGGTTTTCTTTTCACTACCGTCTAAAACTACAAAAAATCCAGGAGAAGGAGTCAACTTATTCGACGCAATAAAAGCTAAATGCTTACTATCGGGGCTAAAAACCGGGTGAATAATACTAGGGTAAATTTTTCCTTCTTGATTATGTTTTCTAATCAATAGCTTCTAACCACCTGCATAGGTGTTTGGTAATTCAAAGCCATGTGCGGACGTTCGTAGTTGTAGTACCGGA
>MHMH01000012.1 GCA_001819335.1 Candidatus Nealsonbacteria bacterium RIFCSPLOWO2_01_FULL_43_32
CTTAATCTCTCCTCTTTAATTGTTTTTGCCATACATATTGCCATTCCTCCATCTTAGGAGAAAACCGCCATATGTGTGTACACATTACCCTCGGTGCTTGACTTTTTAGTCGGAATAGGGTATATTCATCTATCTAGTAAATTAACAAAACAGAAGGAGGTTATGAATGTCGGACAAGAAATGGGTTCTGTGGGAAAACGAGGAAATGTCTTTGCAGGCGGCCTTCGATCCGGCGATTCCGAGGACCGAAGGATTCCATTTGGTTCTTCTGCCAAAGAAAGCCAGTCCTTCTCCCTGGGGTGACCCGGAGCTTTATAGTAGAATGTCGCTGGTGGTTGCTAAGGCAATCTTTGTCATCATGATGGAACCGGGCCTGGCTGACTGGGTTAATATTCACTATGACGGGAACATCGGTGCGGCCAAAGAAGATCCCAAACTTCACATCCACATCTTCGGACGGCTTAAGACCGGCCCAAACTGGGGCGGACCACTTAAGCTGCCCTTTGGCGAAGGGCCTTACGGAAACGAGCCACTGACCGACCAGGAAATAGCACGCTTACGTTCGGCTTTGGCAAAAGGAATGGAATACTGAAAAATTGGAAGCAGGAGGAAGTTATGGGAAGAATTGAAGAAATAGCTGAAAGATTAGGTTTGAGCGGCAGATTGCCAGAGGTGCAGTTTCTGGCTACGGGCTTTAAGGCGGTTGACCTGGAAGGGCTTGCCCGGTTTGAAGATGAACTTCAGATTTTTGACCTGGCAGCCCATCAAGATATTCGTGCTAACTGGGAAGCAAAGGTTGCTAAAAATCCCAAGATGTTCCCCGGGCCCATGGCCACTGTTAAAGATTTCAAAGTGGAAGAAAAAGTGCTTAAATTGCGGTTGCAACGCTCTCGGTTTGACATCTACGATGGTTTAAGGCCGAGAATCCCCAATAAAATTGACTTGGCACAAAAACCTCTGGATCGAGATTTCTGCTTGCCCTTGTCAACGGGCGCGGTGACCGTGACTGCTCCGGACAAAGAAAATCCGGCAGGTACGATTATTTTCGGCATTCGGAGCAAAACCACGGCTTTCGGAGAAGGCATCTCGACTACTTTACCGGCCGGCTATTTTAATCCCGAGAGCGACCGATTGGTGATCGGCGACCCTGCTTTACATGTGTGGCTCATGTCGATAAGATTCACCGTGGTCAGGGAAATGAAAGAAGAGGTTGGCCTTCAGGATTACCAGATGTTTGACTATCTGGGCCTGATTCACGACGGGGTTCTGGCCAAACAGCCATTGCTTGCGGTCAGACTGGGATTAGATTTTACCGCAGAGGAGGTGAAAGCAGTGGCTCACGATATGGGCGTTGAGGTGCAAAGTTACCACTTCGTACCTAACACAGAAGAGTCTGTCAGAGAGTTTATTGCCAAATATCCGCCCACTCCTCATACGATCGGCGCGCTCATCTTACACTTTGCTTAAAAGTGATGAGACAAAAAGCGGCACTTTAACGAATAGTGCCGCTTGTTTTTTTGGAAAATAATGATAATATTAAAAAAGAATGAGTAATATTCCAGAAAAGAAAGAGGTTTTACAAACTAAAATCCGCCAGTTGGCGGACCGTCTTTGACATTGCGGCTAAGCGAAAGAAAATTCAGGAACTGGAAAAAGAAATCCAGAAACCCGACCTTTGGAAAAATAGAGACGAGGCCGTCAAAATCACCCAGGAATTGACGGATTTGCAGAAAGAAATAGCTGACTTTGAAAACGTCAAAACCGAAGAAGACCTGAAGAAAATGGAAATCCGGGTTTTTCTTTCGGGTAAATACGATAAAGGCAATGCGGTTCTTTCCATCATGGCCGGAGCCGGAGGCCAGGATGCCCGGGATTGGGCGACCATGCTTTTGCGGATGTATCAGAGATATGGCGACAGGAAGGGATTCAAAGTTGCGATTCTGAACGAAACCGCCCTGGAAGTCAAAGGCCCTTATGCTTACGGCTTATTGAAAAAGGAGAACGGCGTGCACCGTTTGGTGCGCATCTCGCCTTTTTCCGCCCAAAACCTGCGCCACACTTCCTTTGCCCTGGTGGAAGTCATGCCTGAAATTTCCAGTCAGGACCAGGCCGAGCTTCAAATCAAACCCGAAGACCTGGCAATTGACACCTACAAATCCTCGGGGCCCGGCGGCCAGAACGTCAATAAAAGAATGACGGCTGTGCGCATCACTCATCTGCCCACCAAGATTATCGTTTCCTGCCAATCAGAGCGGTCGCTGGCTCAAAACAAGGAAGCGGCCATGACCCTGCTTTACAGCAAGCTTTACCAATTTAAAGAACAGGCCAAAGAAAAAGAAAGAGCCAAGCTGAAAGGTGAGCCCGTGGCCATCGAATGGGGTAGCCAGATCAGGTCGTATGTCCTGCACCCCTATAAGCTGGTGAAGGACGTGAGGACCAACGTGGAAACATCGAACGCGGAGAAGGTGCTGGATGGGGGACTGGACGAATTCATCGAAGCCGAGATAAAGTTAATCAACGAATAACGAATTTAGTACGAATATACGAATTCGTAAATTCGCAACGGATTCGCTATTCGATGATTTTTATGATTAGTTTTCAAAAAGTCAGTAAAACTTTTCAATCGCGCCTGAAACCCATTCATGCCCTGGAAGAGGTTTCTTTTGAAGTTCAGCCCGGAGAGTTCGTTTCCATTGTGGGCCGGTCGGGCTCGGGCAAAACTACTTTATTGAAATTGCTTTTGGCCGAGGAAGACCCGAGCTCCGGAGCCATCTTTTTTAACGACCAGGATATCCATCAAATCAAATCGGATAAATTGCACAAGCTGCGCCGGGAAATCGGCGTGGTGTTCCAGGACTATAAGCTCTTTCCTTCCAAAACCACTTATGAGAACATAGCTTATGTCATGGAGGTAATGGGCGCTTCGGACCGGGAAATCAAAAACGACGTGGCCAAGGTGCTGGAGCTTGTTCAATTGACCGACCGGAAAGACAGTTTTCCCGAAGAATTGTCGGGCGGGGAAAGGCAAAGGGCCGCCATTGCCCGCGCCTTAATCCATCGGCCCCAGGTGATTCTGGCTGACGAGCCGACCGGCAATCTTGACCCTTATCACACCAGAGATATTATCAAACTGCTGGTCAAACTTAATGAAATGGGCACCACGATTATTCTGGCCACCCACAATCAGGAGGTTATCAATTCTTTGGAAAAAAGAGTCATCACCCTGGAAGAAGGCAAGGTCATCAGGGACGAAAAAAAAGGCAGGTTTGCCATATAATTATATGATGTCAGCCGCATTAAAGCGCATTATCAAATCGGGCTGGAGGGATTTTAAGCGCAACAACGGCCTATCGGTCGCCACCATCTTTATTATGGTTATGACGATTTCTTTGGTGACCTCGCTTTTCCTTTCCCAGAAGACTTTCAATTTTTTGATTGTCAGCCTGGAAGACAAAGTGGATATGGCTGTTTATTTTACTGAAGAGCCGACTAACGAAGAGATCTTGACCATTCAGGCCGAGCTTTTTCATTTGCCCGAAGTGAAAAAACTGGAATATATTTCCAAAGAAGAGGCTTTGGCTAAGTTCACCGAGCGCCATGCGGGTGAAGAAGTCATTATGGAGTCCTTGGCAGAGGTGGGCGGCAATCCTTTATTATCTTCCATTAACATCAAGGCCTGGGAGGCCTCTCAGTATGCAGCCATTTCCGCTTTCTTGGACACGGCTTCTTTCAATGATTTGATTGCCAAGGTTGATTACAGCCAGAAAAAGCCGGTGATTGAGCGATTGTTCTCTCTGACTTCCAATATCAATACCACGGGCATTGTGTTAAGCATTATTCTGGCGTTGGTCGCCGTGTTAATCGCTTTCAATACGGTCAGGATAGCGATTTACAATTCCAAAGAAGAGA
Source organism: Candidatus Nealsonbacteria bacterium RIFCSPLOWO2_01_FULL_43_32 (assembly GCA_001819335.1). Classification (GTDB taxonomy): domain Bacteria; phylum Patescibacteriota; class Minisyncoccia; order Minisyncoccales; family MHMH01; genus MHMH01. The sequence continues at coordinate 3,910 of MHMH01000012.1, forward strand.
TTGAAACCATGAGACTGGTCGGAGCGTCCGATTGGTTTATCAGGGGGCCTTTTATGGTGCAGGGGATTATTTCAGGGCTTTGGGCCGTGTTAATCACCTTCCTGATTTTCAGCGCAGCGGTCTACTTCTTAAGTCCCAAGGTCGCAATTATTGTTCCGGGGCTTAATTTGTCTTCTTTCTTTTTCAGCAATTTTCTGGTGATTCTGCTTTTGCAGCTGGCGGCGGGAGTAGGGTTGGGCGTGATTGCGAGCTGGCTGGCTGTCAGGAAGCATTTGATAATATAATTTTGCGAGGTCGTCTAACGGTAGGGAAAATAGCCTGCATATGTTATAATTGGATAATGGCTAATGAGTTAAAATCTTGGAATAGGGGATTTACAAAAGAGACGCATCCGAGTATCCTTAAAATTTCAGAAACCTTCAAAAGGAACAAATTAGATAACTTTAAGGGATGGCGCAAAGAGATGAAGAGGCTCGGTAAGATCAGATCTCGCTACCCCGCGTTTAGAAAGACCGGAGACTTGGCGGAATTGATCGGATTAGTTTTGGGAGATGGCCACATAGAATCTTTTCCCAGAACAGAAAGCCTTACAATCGCCTGTAATGCAAAAAACACAGGATTAATTAGAAGGTGCAAGTACCTTGTTGAAAAACTTTTTGAGAAAGAACCTTATGAGGGGAACACTATTTCAAATAAGAATTGCATTCGCGTAAGGGTTTATCAAAAAAATATAAGTAAAAGGCTTGGCCTCCCGACGGGGAATAGAAAAAACCTTCATTTTAGAACACCGGGTTGGATATTAAGAAACCAAGAATATCTTAAAAGATATCTTAGGGGGCTATATGAGGCCGAAGGAAGCTTTTGTGTACATAAACCAACTTGTACTTATAAACTTTTTTTTAGCAATAGGAATGAGTTTCTTCTTGGAAACGTTTACAAGGGATTAAAGATTCTGGGATTTCATCCGCACAGAGGAAAGTGTCAAATTCAAGTTTCGCGAAAGAAAGAAGTTTACAGGATTAAAGATTTAATAAAATTTAGACAATATTAATTTTTGCGGGATAGTGTAATGGTAGCACGTTAGGCTCTGAACCTAAAAATCTTGGTTCGAATCCAAGTCCCGCAGCCAGCACATTACACGCCGAGTGACTGAGTCGCTCCCTCGTATTTTTGGGAAAAAGTTTGCATCCAGGACGCGTGACCCGTCTGGGAT
>MHMH01000013.1 GCA_001819335.1 Candidatus Nealsonbacteria bacterium RIFCSPLOWO2_01_FULL_43_32
TCTCTCCTCTTTAATTGTTTTTGCCATACATATTGCCATTCCTCCATCTTAGGAGAAAACCGCCATATGTGTGTACACATTACCAAGGAGGCAGAGGAAAAAACATCTTAACTATTATATTTCTGGTTTTAATTTTGCCGGTAGGGCTGATATTAATGTGGACCCTTGCCACCTGGTCAAAGAAAGCAAAGATTATCATTACCGTGGTATTGCTGGCAGCGATAATACCCCTCATTGCCATTGTTGGAATTCTAAGCTCAATAGTATTGGTTTCTATGGGCGGAGCCAGAGAAACGGCCAGAGACGCTATCAGAAAAGCAGATATGCGCCAAATAATTTCAGCTCAAGAGATATATTTTGATTTAAATGACCAATATTATCAGTCTGTAAATTATCCTTTCAGTATTCCCGGCATGATGCCAACAACGCCCTAGGACCCTAAAACTAAGAGTTCTTACGGCTGGGTTAGCAATACCGGAGACAGTCAAAAATTCTGCGCTTACGCTGATTTAGAGAAAGGAGGTTTTTACGTCGCTTCCCAAAGAGGCAATGTGGAAATCTCAACGAAACCAGCCACCTTCTCTGATTGCGAGAAAATATACTAACCACGCAACGGGCAACAAATATCCCGCTACCGCCATCAAGGTAAATTTAAGCTTGGTGGCGGTTTTGGTTGGTTCAAAATACGGGTCTTTTTTAAATCTTTTTAAATCTTGGTAGAGAAGGAAGCCAAAAATGTGAATAAAGGGAGTAATTACCAATTCTGCTAAATATTCTCCCCAGGGAATAAAAGAAACAATCATACCGGCCCCCATTACTATTAAAGAAATTAATAACTGCCTCCAAAAACTGTCCACCACTTCCCACTCACCAATTGTTTGCTTCGGGAAAGGGCATTCATTCCTTTTTTATCTTCGGCAATCAAAATGTATAAAGCCAAACTGAACCAAATTGCCAAGATAATGCCTGGAACAAAAAATAGTAAAAATGCTCCCAGCACCAAGAGGGTTGATAAAATTGAAACCCAGTAATAAGAGATTATTTTATGCCACCCCATCCTAAAAGCTTCTTTAATACCTATATCTTGTTCTCTTTCTTTGATGGCGCATAAAAGGGCTATCTGGGACCAAAGACCGGCAATAATAAGAACTACAAAAAAGATTAATCCGAATAAGATTAAAAACAGGAACAAGATAAGACCGCCAGTATCTTCCAAAGACATTTTAGTTATTACTCCTACCAGCGATAAAAACCACCAAATCCCGTATCCAATCCATCCCAATAAAAAAGGCGGAAGCATTATCCCCACCAAAGTCCAGAACCTGTCTTTATAAACCTGAAAAATTCTCTCTAACAAATCTCCGATTCCCGGCAAAACATCCATTTCCATCAACCCCAAATTTTGAAAAGCTCTTTTCAGTTTTTCCTCTTGCCAACCAGCCCGTTTCAGTTCCTCCCAAATCTGCTCTTTGCTTTTCCCCTTTTCTAAATCTTGTCGAATATAATTTAATAATTCTTGATTCATAATTTCTTAAAATCTACTCCAAAAATCTAAAAGTAGAAAGCATTTGGTTGAAAATCGGCATCTCAGGACTATCTTCATCGATGTAAATACTATAGACAGTTGAATTATGAGAAAAAAGAACATTGCGGAAATTAACAATGCCCAAATCTTGAACTTCCACGCCTTTATAATTTTCGGCTCCTATTGTAATTTCTTTTTTATTTCTAAAAATACCGGGTTTTATTTGCTGTCCTATCCAATTGTTGAATTCTAATCTCCCCTCATTATTAGGAAGATCAGCAAAATTAGAATAGATTATGATAGTTATCTTTCTAAAATATTCAAATTCTGCTTCCTTTCCAGGGGGAATAAAATTTATCATTTTTTTACTTATTTTATTTAGTGACCAATCATTTGAATATTTTATCTCAAAGCCATATTCCTCGTTCCTGTAAGTTTGCCAATCGGCAGTTTCGTCCACAACTTTCTCTTCTGGCGCCCAAAAATACTGCCAAGTAAAAACTGCTCCGGCCGAAACAACTAATATCAACGTTATCGTTGTTATCACTTTTAGGGAAAATAATCTTGTGAGATTTTGAAAAAGTTTTGGAGTAAAAAGAAAATTTGCCAAAATTCCTATTCCGGCAAAAATAACAGCTATGCCTCCCAAAATTTTCCAAACAAAATTCAATATTTTAGATAAAGCTTGGTTCATATTTACTCTAAGAATCTAAAAGCAGAAATACCTTATTCCGCAATACTAAAATAACCATCACTAATATCAGATGCCACAAGCTGTTCTTTGCCGTCGATTACTGCAAAAATATCCACCTTAATCCGATATCTATTGCCCGATGACACCGTTCCTCTCTCCACTTCCCCAACTTTCCATAAAAGCTTTCCACCCTCAATTGGACAACCAGCAATTTTATTATATGCCTCTGGGGTGCCGTCAATCGTACCGTGGGGAATTTGTTCATTTAATAATAGATATATTCTTGCGATAAAGGAAGCTGCAAGGACATCCGAACAACTCCAGTTGATTTGATAAGTTTTTCCAAGCTCTAAAACTTCTTCTCCGTTGGGAGACAGAATCGTAACTGTAATAGAGGGAGTGGAAGTCTCTTTTGTTTCTACTAGCTCGGTACCCACTAATTTGTACTGAGCAACTTTTTTAAGCGTCGGGCAGCACATCGCATCTTCTGGGCCGTGAATATTCATATCAAGGGTGATTACGCCAGAATCAACTGTTAAAGAATTGATGATTGTTCCACCACCCAAATCTTTGGAGGTAACAAAAATTGGATAACCATCTTTGTTTTTCAAAATCACCAGCTCTCTCCACGTACCCGAACCGCCCCCCGACCAGTATGCGATAGATGCTGCCTCATTTATCCCATCGTTATCTAAATCACCGAAAATAGTTTTCTCGCTGTCGATAGATACGTAAAGCTCTGATGCACCCTCTGGATACCTCCTTTCGTATCTACCATCTACCAATGCTACTCTTTCCTTAAAGTTATCCGAATAAATCTCTGTATTTTTGATTTGCTCTATGTCTAATTGTTTCTTTGTTTGCAAAGATAGCATTCCCGACAGCCATCCTTGCTGCCAAACAAAAAATCCCCCACCCACAACTATAAAAGTTATGACGATAAGCGGGAGTAAGGTTTTGAGGTTTAACATTGATTTGACGCCTATTCGTTATTATTGGGCCTTCGGCGCAAAAAAGCCGGGATGTCCCATTTTTTTTCTTCCTCCTGCATTTCTTTTTCGGTTTCTTCAACCGCTTTTTTCAAATCAAGGGCGTTTCTTCTGGATAGAGACTTCACCGGCTCTTCTTTCACTTCTTCCACCTGCACCGAAACCGGCGCAGGTTTTTTTGCGCCTCTTTTGCGCATCCCCCGACGAGGCGGATTTCTCTTGGGTTTTTGCTTTTTTATTTTAAACTGCGGTTTGGGTTTGACAGGCGGTTTCGGCTTAGGTTTTGGCTTTAGCTTTGGCTCTTTGCCGCAGCCTAAAGCCAATAAAGCTATTCTGATTTTGTCCCGATAGTCGTTGTCCTGGGAAACGCCGAAAATAATCTTAGCCCGGCGGTTGAAGTCGGCGATGGTTTGCGAAATCTGGGCCACCTCGCTCATCCCCAAATCCTGGGCAGCGGTAATGTTGAAAATAATCTTTTCTGCGCCTTGAATATTGTATTCGTTTAAGGGGCTTTTCAGGACCTGCTTGAGTGCTTCTTCTATCCTATTTTCACCCTGGACAGTGGCACTGTTTAAATAAGCCAGCTTACCCTTGCCCTCCAGAATGGTTTTCAAGTCGGCAAAATCAATATTGACGATGCCCGGCACAAAAACCATTTCACAAAGACCTCTCAAGTTTTCCGCCAGTCTCTTGTTAATGGCGGAAAAAGCTTGTTTCAGCGGAGTTTTCTTGTCAATAATCTGGAAAATGTTTTCATTGGGAATAATGGCAATGGCATTTAAATTGGGGACTAACTTTTTCAGACTGCTTTTGGCTAGCTGGCTTTTTCTGCCTCCCTCAAATTTGAAAGGCAGAGTGAAAATACCCAAGGTCATGATTTTCAGATCTTTGGCAATTTTGGCAAACTCCGGCGCTGCTCCAGAGCCCGTGCCTGCTCCCAAAGAGGCCACTAAAATGCATAGATCAACTCCCTGGAGCAGTTTGGTGATCTGGGTTTTGGCTGCTTGAGCCGCTCTTTGGCCCACCTTGGCGTCCATGCCGCAGCCCAGTCCCCTGGTTAACGCCTCGCCAAAACGGAAAACCCTGACTGCTCTACCGGCTTGTTTCAAGGCCTGCACATCGGTATTGGCCACCACAAAATCAACTTTCTGAACTTGAGGAGCAATTTCAGAAACAATGGAACTGCCCCCGCCGCCAATGCCAATCACCCTAATCCTGGTCCGATGGATTAGGTCTTGAGCCTCAATGGGCTTTTGGGGTTGAACTTTCTTTTTAATTCTTCTTTTTTTTCGAGCCATACTTTTAAGTACCTTATTTAATTATACTAAGCATTGTGTTTTATTTCAATCACGTCGCCGTCCTGCACCACATATTCTTTGCCTTCGGTGCGCATCAATCCTTTTTCTCTCGCCTTGACAAAACCGTTGATATCTAAAAGCGTCTGCCAATGAATCACTTCGGCTTTGATGAAATGCGTTTCAAAATCGCTATGGATCACGCCGCCGGCTTGAGGCGCTCTTTCTCCCTTCTTGATCGTCCAAGCCCTGGTTTCATCGATTCCTGTGGTAAAAAAAGTAATCAGCCCCAATAGCTCATAAGCTTTTTTAATTAGGATATCCAATTCTGATTCTTGAGGCAGGCCCAAAGCCAATCTTTCTTCTCTGCCCAGGTCAGCGGATTCAAGTTCGGTTAAAACATCTATGATTAAAAACGGCCAGTTGTTTTTCTTGAACTCTGCTACAACGTCTTGAGGAACTTCTTCATCTCGGCCGTTCAATAAATACAATCTCGGTTTCATAGTAAGCAGCTGGTACTGGCTGACGATTTTCAACTCCTCATTATTGAAACTCTGTTCGCTTAAGATTTTTCCATTGGCCAAAAGTTCTTTAATTTTTTTTAATATCTCTAATTCTTTTATCGCCTCTTTACTATTGATTCTTTTCTCTATTGTTTCCAAATCTTTTAAGATGAGCTCTGTGTCCAGAATATCTTTATCGGCCAAAGGGTTGATTTCGGATTGGACATTAATAATGTCCTTGTTTGAAAAAGCGCGCAAAATATAAACAATGGCATCGGTTTCCCTGATGTTGGCTAAAAACTTGTTGCCCAGGCCTTCCCCTTGATTAGCGCCCTTAACCAAGCCAGCGATATCAAAAAATTCAATGGTGGTGTAGATTTTCTTGGCGGATTTTGTGAGTTCTGCCAGCTTATCCACTCTTTCGTCGGGTACCTCAACCACGCCCACATTGGGATCAATGGTGCAAAAAGGATAATTGGCGATATTGACCTGCTTTTTAGTGATGGTTTGGAAAAGCGCTGATTTGCCCACGTTGGGCAAGCCGACGATTCCGATGGAAAGAGGCATAATGTTATCCTGTTAAATGCGAAATCCTTTACCGATCATATAAAGTTCTTTGCTTTTTTTAATGACTGCTTTGGGCTTGAATCTTTGGGCAAAATCAAAATAATTTTTCATTTGTCCGAAAAATTCATCGCTTAATTCGTTTTTGAAAATCTTGCAGACGAAATTCCCTCCGGGCCTTAAGACTTTCTCGGCGATTTCAAAAGCCTTTTCCGCCATTTCCAGAGATCTGCCCGCGTCCATAAACTTGATGCCCGAGGTCTTGGGTGACAAATCAGATACTACCACATTGAATTTATTTTTTAAATCAGCTTCGGTCATATCAAAAACGCTTTTTTTAATGAAAACAATATTGGCGCTGGGCGGAATTTTAACGTCTTCGGTGTCAAAGCCCAGTATTTGTCCCTTAGCGCCTACTTTTTGAGCAAGATACAAAAGCCAAGAGCCCGGGGCGCAGCCCAGATCCAAAACCCTGTCCCCTTTTCTAATAAGCCTGTATTTCTCGTCGAGCTCTTTCAGCTTATAGACGGACCGGGCCGGATAACCTTGTTTCTGGGCCAATCTTGTATAAAATTCGTCTTGATTGTCTTTCCGGTACATAACCTTGGGATACTTAGTTTAGTTATTCTACCACTTGCCAAATGTTTTGGCTAAACTATAATAAGATAACGGTCGAATTTTAACATAAAATAATCTTTTAAAAATATGGACGTTTTAACTATTCTGGCCGCTCCCCAAATCCAAAACATTGTCGTGCTCATAGGCATTGATATTGTGGTGGGGATTCTGGCTGCCCTGAAAAACAAAGAGTTTGTGCTGGGGAAATTGGGCGGTTTTATGAAGAAAGGCATCGTGGCTTACGTGCTGGGTCTGGGTATTTTAATGGTCGTGGCCGAAGCCCTGCCCTCCCTGTCCTTAGTGGTGACGGTAGCCTATTTCCTGGTTATCCTGGCCTTAATCGGCTCAATCCTGGACAACCTGGGAAAACTCGGCCTGCCCGTACCTAAGATGTTGAGAAAGTAAAACCCGCTGGAAAAACAAAAGCGCGGCCTCAACGCCGCGCTTTGTTTTTATCTTTGGGGTTGTGCTTATCCCTCTCTTCGTTGTAAATATTTTCTGCGACTCCGATAAAAGACGAATTTTTAACCGTGATATCCAGTTCTTCTTTCAATTCGCGCGACAAGGCGGACTCCGCCATTTCGCCGAAATCCACATGCCCGCCCGGGAAGAAGTAGTATCTCTTTTCTTTATGCCAGCAAACCAGAATTCTTCCCTTGGATTGGATTATCGCTCTAACACAGATTTCAACATTTTTCATATATAGCATATAACATATATAATAAGTAACTTACGATGTTGATTATTTAATCTTTATTTTTAAACCACTCGCCGCCGACTATTCCACCCCGTTCTTTTGCTTTTTCAAACGCCTCTTTCAATTCTTCCAACGTCAGCTCTTTTCCCCGTTCTTGCGCCGCCTTCATCGCCCGGCATATCGGACAGTCATCAAAAAACTCATCTTTTTTATCTTTTTTGTTTTCCATAATTTTATTTTTTACCCTGAGCCGCGTCGAATGGGCTCAATTAATTCTTCGAGTTTTTAATCTAATCTATTTAAATATTCCGGAAAAACCTTTTTGAATAAATCCATCTTTTGAATCGCCCAAACTATTAATTTGTCTATTTGTCTATTATCCATATTTCTTGCCGAAGTTTGCATTTGATAATAAAGAGCTATTCTGGGGGCTCTTCTATCTGGTAATTCTTCCCATGATAATTCGGGTATTTTTTTATTATCGTTTTCCAAACCATATCTGACGCAATCTTAGCAATGTTTTCTTGATCCTTTGATAAAACATTAAATGGACTACTTTTACGATTTTTCAAATTTTGACGATGTTTTTTTGTCATATTTTGTTAATTAATATTTCTTTATTTAGTCTTTACCCCTTCCACAAGCCGTGGAGGTTGCAGTATTCTCTGGCAATGACTTCCTGGGCCGTAACCGTGAACAGGGCTTCGGGTTTGTCGCCGGGCTTTAAGAACTTCCGGCAGGACCGGCCGTCAGCGATAATCTCAATCCATTCGATATAATGGACTTCTTCCATAGGATGCGGGATTGAACCCACTTTGACCAAAATCCCTTGCTCGGTTCTTTCAATCACCGGGACGTGCTTTTCATAGCCCTGGTCCTCGGTCTTCTCCTGAAGCAGTTCCATGGGCTTGCCGCAACAAACAAGCTCGCCCCCGGACGCATGGATAACTTCCACGATATTGCCGCAAACGCTGCATTTATAAATTTGTTTAAGTTGAGTCATGTTTTTAAATTAATTTCTTTTGGGGATTCTTCTTTTGGATAAATTTCGTAACTTCTTCGACAAACACCTCGGCTTTCTTTAACGATTGCTCGGTTTCTTGGCGAGAAACCAAAATTCCCGCTTCGTCATACGTAAACTTATTCCGGAATTTACGCATATGATCAAAGGAGGCAACATATTGGGCGAAACTTTTTCCTAATACCGCCTCGCAAAACTGGACGACTGTTTTGTGTTGCTGACCGTCAATAGGACGATAACCAAAAGAAAACATCAGAGCCCTGCCAGTCCTTAGCATCGCCAAATAAGAATCATTATAAGAAGCTTCACTATCAATACTTAAATTGGCTTTGGCCACCTTAAGATCTTTCTGCGCCCGATTAATGTGTTTGGAAACCTGGTCGAACCCAATATTGTCTTGTTCGATAAACCCCTGCTTTTTAAGATTATCTGCGAGTGATTTCATATAATTTCTATTTTTGGGCCGCCAGCCACCTCTTTTACAAAAGATTCTTGCTTTAATTTTTTATTCCACTCTTTTTCATCAAACAAATGATAGTTTATTTCCCTATTTAAAACGCCTTCCAGCTTGCTAACTTTAGGAATCAAAACGTCTTCGTCCACTGTCCCAATGATCATGAGGTCAACGTCGCTCGCTGAATCCTCTTTGTTTTTCGCAAAGGAACCGAAAATAAAAGCTCTTTTTATGCCCTTTATTTTTTTGAGTTCTTTTCTGAGCGCGCCCTCTACGCCAATCGTTTTAAAAATAATCTTTTGGTACTCATCGAAAAGCGCGCCCTCTTTATTCAAAAAATAATAAGTCTGGTTGCCCATTTCTTCTTTTTTGAAAAGTCCCGATTTTTCCAAAGACAAAAGCTCGCGCCTAACATTCCCCACCGACAAGCTTAAGATTTTCTCCAATTGTCTCAAGTAGTATCTCTTGTCGGGGTCGGAAAAGAAATGCCGCAGAATTTTTTCTCTTGTTTTTGATTTTGTAATTTTTAGTATATCCATATTGTAGTCGATTATTACTACAATTGTAGTCAATATAGACTACGATGTCAATCCTTGTAATAGTTCAGGACCTTGGAAACACTTGCGGTAGAATAAAGGCATATGGCATACTCTACTAATCCTAACCTTCCTAAGGTTAGGCAACAAGCAGTGAATTTAATATATCGAGGCTGGAGCGTGAGGCGGACGGCTAGATATGTAGGAGTTTATCCGGGCACCGTCAGTAAGTGGCTGGACAAAGACCGCTGGTACGGCCGAATACCGCTCGCTACCCTGTCTTCCCGTCCCGAACACTCTCCTAACGCTCTGCCCGACGATATTGTGGGGGCGATTGTAAGACAAAGAAAGAAGAGGAACCGCTGCGCTGAAGTGATACAACAAGAACTTTTAAATCAAGGTTTGACGGTCAGTCTTTCGAGTGTTAAGAGGACTCTGGAAAGACAGGGGTTGATCAGAAAACGCAGCCCTTGGAAGAGATGGCACTTTACCTTGCCCCGTCCGGAAATCCAGAAACCAGGCGACTTGATTCAGATTGATACTGTACACTTGGGTCCCTGCAACCAGAATAGATTGTATGTCTATGCCCTGATTGATGTCTTTTCCAGGTGGGCCTGGGCACTGCCCAGTCTAAGGATCAATACCCATATCAGCTTAAGGTTTGTGAGAGAAGCCTTAAAAACATCTGGCTTTCCCTTCTCGATGTTGCAGTCTGATCACGGTTCGGAATTTTCCAAGTGGTTCACCAAAGTGATTGAAGATAAAGGCGTTTTGCATCGCCACAGCCGGGTTAGAAAACCCACGGATAACGGCCACGTGGAGCGTTTTATCCAAACGCTCCAGAAAGATTGTCTTGATAGAATCCCCAGGACCATGAAGTCTTGGCAAAAAGAAATACCGGAGTTTATCCGGTATTACAATTTGGAGCGGCCGCACATGGGATTAGATTATAAAACTCCCATGCAAGTGGTTAGAAGCTATTGATTAGAAAACATTCTTGCTAGGGTATTAACGGCACCGGCACCAAGGCACTTTAGGAATTGTGTCCATTTTGATTGTTGTTTCTTTACTAAAAAAACTTCTCTTCACTCTAATCTCATCTATCTTATCGTAGTGAGCCACTGTTCCGAAGAGAGGAAGACGTATGGTTGAGCCAAGGGGTACGCTTCCATGGGGTGAATCTACTGAAGCAAAAATAAGCCACTGACCAAAAATCAATATCGCAAGGATAACTCCGACCAAAGCCAATTTTTTAGCGATTCTTTTTATTATTTCTAAATTACGACTGGAGATATCTAAAAGCGCAGCAAACACGGCAACCGTAACTACTAAAAGAATTAACCCTACACAAAAGAGCGTAAAACCGATAACATATTCGTAAGCAAAACGGGTAAAAGCTAGATATATCATAGTCACACCAATTACTGCCATACTTGCCATACTTATTTTAAAAAACGTTCGCATCTTTCACCTCCCTTTCTTCTCCAATTTTATTTTGAAGGAACTCTTTTCCTCCTTTCTTTTTATACATATTTGGGCTGTTTTGTCAAAAGAAAAATCCGCCCCAAAGGGCGGAGATAAGCAATAAAATCTAGGGGGTTTTGACCGACTGGTACAATTGAGGGTCAATGGTTCTTGAAAAACAGGTTTCCTGGGCCTCATGCTGCCAGTTCTGCTGAAACGAATCGTAATAAGGGTAAGGATAGGCGGGCATGAATACCCTTGAAGTTGTATTAGAATCCTTGCTTAAAGTTTTAAAATCAGCGCACAGCTCAAAAGAAAGCGGGCCGGTAATTTTGTAAACATAAGCAGCTTTGGTTTCAGGATCCGTGGGCACAAAGAAACCGGAAATGCTGTCGTTCAAATCAGCCAAAACAACGGGCAGGGTTTCTTTCTTGACCCAGTAGTTGATAATCTGGCTCTGGATATTTTGTAAGTCGCTTATTCTCTGGTCGTCAAACTTGATTCTGCGCTGCTCGGCCGGCGTGCCCACGATAAAAAATCCGGCCACCACGCTGGCTAAAATCAAGCCGGCCACCGTAATGGCCAATTTCTTTGGAGTTTTGGACTGCTCCCTGTCCTTTCTTTTCAAGTCCCAGATATAGTAGTCGAAGACAGCGGCGGCCGTTAGAAGCACGACCACTACCTTTAAAAGGAACCGAACGGTCAGCTCGCCCGACAGGAAATGATTGACCAGAATAATCAGGTCAACGATAATGGTCACCGCTGACACGAAAAGCGTAAAGTAAACCAGCCATTTTCTTAATTTCAGCTCCCGATTCTCCGGATTGGCCTTGAGGTCCTTGCCCAGCAGCCAGGACGTCAAAACAAACACCGGGAAAGCGATCACCAGGATGGAAGTTGAAGTACGCACGCTATTGGCCACCCCGGTATAGTAAAATTTAAGCAAGTCCGGGAACAGGACGCTGATATACTGCAGATAAAGCTGGATGAAGCTGATGACGCTCAAATAAAAACACAGGATGTTCAAAAGATGCAGAAAAACGTCTTTAGGCGTATTCCTGACCGGAGTGAGGTTGTCCATAGTTTTATTTTACCATATCACTCAATAAATGTCAGCGCCATGCCCCGCTTATTCCATCGGCCGGTGCGGCCGATGCGGTGGACGTAATCGTCGTAAGTGGCGGGAATGTCGTAATTGATGACATGGCTGACATCGGCGATATCCAAGCCGCGGGCGGCCACATCCGTGGCCACCAAAACCTGAACCCTGCTTTCTTTAAACAGACTCAGGGCTTTCTGGCGCTGGGCATTGGTCTTGTTGCCGTGGATGGACTCGGTTGAAAAGCCGTGGTCGTGAAGCATGCGGGAAAGCTTTTCCACGCCGTGCTTGGTGCGTCCGAAAATCAATACCTTATTGAATTCATCCTGATTTAACAAATGGCTCAAAACGTCCAGTTTTGTTTCGCCCCGGGAAATCCTGATGACGTCCTGCTCCACGTTTTTTGAGGTATCTCTGGTCTTAACCGAAACCCTGATTGGATTTTTAGTAAATTCCCTGATCACCCTTTCGATGTCGCTGGAAAGCGTGGCCGAGAAAAAAAGGGTCTGGCGGGTTTTAGGCATGCCATTAATAATGAAGCGGGTGTCGTTGATAAAGCCCATGTCAAACATCCGGTCTGCTTCGTCCAGCACCACGCTGTTGAACCGGGACAAATTAATCATCTTCCGCTCAATCAAATCCTTTAATCTGCCCGGCGTGCCGATAATCAGGTTGTAAGGCCGCTTCAAATCAGCAATCTGCCGACCAAGGCCCATGCCCCCAACGCAGCAAACAGAAAAGATTCTCATCCCTCTGGCGAAAAATTTAAGTTCCTCGTCTATTTGAATAGCCAGCTCCCTGGTGGGCGCCACAATCAAAATTTGTTCTTGGTGATTTTGCAAGATTTTATTAATCAGGGGCAAAAGAAAAGCCGCGGTCTTACCTGTGCCAGTATCGGCAATACCCACCACATCAAAACCCTTAATAATATGTGGCATGATTTGGTCCTGAATGGGCGTCGGTATTCTGTAACCCTTATCGGCTACGGCCCTGATTAAGCGCTCGTCAATTTTAAAATCCTGAAACTTGTGTTTGGGTACGAAACTTTCATCAACTTCATCCGTGATGGCCTTGTTGATGAACCTGGCCGGATTAATGTTTTCCTTGGCTCTGGCTATGGGCCGGCGACGGCCCAAACCCGAAGAACCCGCATCTTTGTAATGCGATTGAAAAAGATATTTCTTGGGACTATGGCTATTAAAACTTCTTGTGTGCATAAAAAAAAGACGGCTCTCCCGTCTCATGGTCTGATTCGGTAGTTATAGTATATACCAAGACCGAGAGCTTGTCAACGGCTATTCAGTGAATTTGCCTCGTCTGAAAATAACGCGCAAGGAAGAAGCAATGATACCTGTCATTACTATAGCAATCATTCCTGGAACTAAAATCAGCGGACCTCCCACTGCAAAACATAAAAACCCCGTCATTGACTCGACTTCGCAATTAGCGAAAAACTTCAAATAAATAACGGCTAATCCGGCACTAATCCATATTGAAAAACGTATAATATTAAATCCGAAAAATCCTAAGATCCCGGCTAAAAAGGGAAAAACAAAAGTTAGAATTAAAACACCTAAACCTAAATCATTTAAGTCAAAGGGGTTAAAATACAAAATAACAGAAACTAAGATAGAACCCAATATCGTACCACTTATTAAATATTCGTATTTAAACTTTCTTGGCTGTTGTGAGTTTTGTTCCATTATTTTATTCTACCAAAAAACTGCCTCTTTGGCGATTATTAGGTAAAACGGGTGATGATGAAAATGCAGATTGTGCCCAGAATCGTGAGCATAATCATCTTCAGCGAGCTGTGCTTGCTGTGGGCTTCGGGCAAAATATCACTGGCCCCAATATAAAGCAGGAACCCGGCAAAAACTCCTAAGTACAAAGTCAAAAAATAAGGGGGCACCTTGAAGAATAAGGTGGCCAAGGCCCCTAAAACCGGCGCTGTGGCATGCAACAAAAGAAACTTGATGGCCTTTTTAACGCTGTTGTTGTTGCTGACCATCAAAGCCACCGTATTCATACCGTCGGTAAAGCCGTGGGAAATAACTGCGATAGCGACCAGCAATCCCACCGTAGGATTAATTTGAAAACCAAGGCCTATACCCACCCCGTCCATAAAGCTGTGGCCGGCCAAGGCTAAAGCAGAGAAGATGCCCACCTGCGGATGTTTGTGGTCGGCGTATGCTGTTTCGTGGGCGTGGTGGATGAGCACCACCTTTTCCAGGGTATGGAAGGCCAAAAACCCGACCACCAAAGCAATCATCGGTCCCGTGATACCGAAGCCGTTCTCTGCCAGCTGAGAGGTGATCTCGGGTAAAATATCAAAGCTAACCACGCCCAGCAAGACGCCGGCCGTAAAACTCATAATCAAATGGAGCTTATCCTTAAATTTGGCGGTGAGTAAGCCGCCGATAAAAATAGAAAAAAATACGGCGAAAGCGAAAAAGATAACTCCCATGTATCGAGTCCCGCTTTGCGGGACGAAGATTAAGAAGAGAACGAAGTCCTCTTCGCCTTTTATTCTATCACTTGATTGACACCTTGCCAAAGGAATTGAGGCATACTATACTTTATTAAAGAGTGAAGTTTGTCGTACAGTTAATAAAAAGGTCGCGTTTAAATAACAATTTAAAGAACAATGGCCAAGTCAAATTCCGCGTTCATGAAGCCGTTAAAAGTCAGCGCAGATTTAGCCGCGGTCGTGGGCAAGGGTCCCCTTCCCAGGTCGCAAGTTGTCAAAAAACTTTGGGCCTACATCAAAAAGAACGGCCTGCAGGACAAAAAGAACAAAAGGAACATCAATGCCGACGCCAACCTGAAAAAAGTTTTCGAAGGCAAAGGCGTGGTTAATATGTTCGAGATGACCAAGCTTGTTTCCAAGCATCTTTCCTAATAAGCTTGCAGTTTAGTAAGCTAAAAGCGCCCCGCAACCACGGGGCGCTTTTGCGTTCGCCAAAACAAAAGAGGGCTTACTTTAACTTTAATTCAGCCCTCTATGGTTCTTTTGGCGCACTGCCTTTTCCATTGAGAGAATTCATAAATCCTTCTTCTTCCAGAGGATCAAGGAACACGTAAATACGCCAGGTTTTATTGTCGTCCTTGCTGCAAAGGGGTCTGCACCGGTCGCACAGTTTTTTCATGATTTCATCTTTAACTGAAGTAGGCACGGTCAGCTCCAAGCGCAATGATTTGCTGTTGACAACTATATCTGTCATGTTAATGTGCTACCTCCTCCTTTCTTAATATTACTTTGCTATACCACCAACCAAAAGACAAAGCAACCAAAGAAATCCACAGGTATGGCTAATAAGATAAAATAATAAAGCGGATGAAGTTGCTTCATCCGCTTCTGTCTTAATGAGAGAACGCTTAGGACATTATATCAACCCGTCTGCCGATCTCCTTATCGCAGACCCGGCAATGGTACGACCCTGACAGAACCCCGATATTATCGTACGGTTTTTCAACCGGCCGGCCTTTGACCCAGCCGCAGCCGTCCTTGTCTTTTTTTCTTTTCGCAAGCTTAATAAGAAAGGGTTGGGACTGACATAAGTAAGCTATTTCTACTGTTCTGATGCGTCCCATCAATAAATCTTCGACAACGGCCCGCCTGTAGTCGCCTCCCCGCCGTATTCCTTTGATTTTCCGCTCCACAAAGGGTTTGCCGCTCTCTGACTTTAATTCTTTGAGCGTCGGGGCTATGAGACCTTGTCTCCTGGCCACTTCTCTCAGGAACTGAGCTTTTTCCTTCATGGTCGCCAGCTGAATTGCCCAAAGCTTCATGTTCAAAGCCTCTACTACTTTCCTTTCATCTTCGTTCAGCTCGATCGGCTTATCATCTAACCCAGGCGAAATTCTTCTCGACATTATCTTCCCTCCTCTTATTCTGTCTTTTCTCTCAAGAGCCGCACCGCTTCTTTTAAGAAGGCGATGTTTTCCAGAATCTCGACTTCCTGTCTGAAGTCGTATCTTTCCGGCCTTTTTTGGTTATATAGTTTGTAAAGAACCTGCTCGATCATGGGCAGAAAGTGCCAATCTTCCGCTTTGATGGCACAGCGAACCACCCGCCTGATATCAACCATCGTCCCATCAAAAATAGTAGCATTGGGCTGGTATGCCGCCACCAGGAATGATTCCAGAAACAGCCTTAAAGCCGGCGTGGTGATGTCCTGATAGATTTCCGGCGACCTGTCCAGCTTGCCCGTTATGATCTTGAGAACATCCGAGCGGTAAAAATATCCGGACGAATCTCCGAAATCGTTCATTTCCGTAATGCTTATGGCAAAATCCAGCGTGCGATTGGATAGCTTGTCCGTAGCGTTGAAGATATACCAATTCAAAAGCTCTTTCCAAAAACCAGAACGCGTCTCCCCCTCCTCTTTCTTTAAATCAATTATCCGCGCCTCCACCCAGTCGGCTTGATATTCATTTATCCGCACGGAACGCTCCAACCAATACTCCAGAATAGCTTTCCTGACTGCAAAGGCGTTGTATTCGTCGAAAATCCGCACAAAGCTGATATCGCGATACCAACCCGATGCGACTCCCCTAACTACGTTTTCCGTGACTATTGTCCTCCTGAATTCCGGGATCTTTCCTTCAGGCTCTGCCATGTTGTCCTCCCCTTTGACCCTGTTGGGTCTTTTTTTTAATTTCCGTCTGTTGACGGATATTCCACTTTAACCTTTTCCCTAACTTCTGTCAACTAAAAAACCACCTCTAATTGAGTAAGGTTCGACCTCCCTCAATTCAAAAAATCGCCTTCTTGGCGATTAAAATAATAAGTTAAGTTGGGCTCGTGCTTAGCCCGACCTCGCACAATTCCCTACGCAAATATCTCCTTAAAGAAGGAACGCTGATTGAAAAAAGAGAGCTCCTTTTCTTCCTGAAAAGCAAATTGATTTTGAAAGATAGAAAAATTGTACTTGGATAAAAGAATAATAAAAGGTTCCTGGAACCTTTTCTCCCACCTTTTCTCCACTCAGAACTTCAAAAAATCCGAAGCAGAAAATATGAAAAGAATCTTCGAGAAATTTGAGAAAATTTCCGATAAAATTAGGTGGGGAACAGGGACGGCCATCGGCTCTTATGCGCCGATAATAAACGAACTGGCCGAAAACAGATCGCTGCTGTCGGTTTTCTCTAACGGAAGACTAGGCATGAAGTTTAGCTGGTTTGCTAATAATGAAAATGAAAAGAAATTCAGAGATAAATTCAAAGAATTGCTGAACCAATATGCCGAAGAATTAGAAATACCGGAAAATTTCAGGGAGATTGAATTGAGATTCGAAGCGGAGGAATGGCTTCCCCAAGCAGATGGCATCCTAAAAGCATTCGAAGAATTAAGGAAATAGACACAAAAGCGCGGCATATCCCGCGTTTTTTAGTGTCTGAAGTATCTCGGTCCTCAATGGTGAGACGCTTCACCACAAGTAAAAAAGGTGAGTGGCTGACCGCCCAAGTTAACTTAAGTCCTTTTTCTTTTCCTCAAACTCTTGTTTGTTGATCTCGCCTTTAGCATATCGTCCCTGCAAAATTTCAAGCGCGGATTTTTCGTGATTGTGCGTGCCGCGAGATTGGCTCGTGAGCCATTTGATAAGCGCGACAATGCCTGCGATTATCAATACCCACCAAAGAATCATAAATATCCAGCCAAAACCGCTAAAGGATCCGAATCCAAAATTCATCATATTATTATTCGTTGAATTATTACTGCCAAAGGGAGACGACCACCCTCCCCACATCATATTCATCATCGGCATCCAGCCGCCGCTTATTGCCGGAAACGCCGCAGAGGTATCGCACCCGGAAAGACGCTTGCCCATGACAATATGAATTTGCTCCTCGCCGTCTTCCCCATGCGCCTGTATCATCATGGCGTTCATGGCGGCGTGCGAATCTCCGGCCATTTGTCCCATAAAGTATTCGCCGAGTACTCCAAGCTGCTCATCGCTCAAATTCTCGCAAACAACTTCTTTTACTTGAAGCTTGTTCCAAAGCTCTTCGCCTTCCTGTTCTTCACGGGCAGTGTGCTCAACGACTTCGTTCCAATCAGCCGTTATATTAGAAAATCCGCCCATCATTTGAGCGTTTGCGGTTACGGCAAACGAGCCGATGACGATAACTGCAAAAACTGGAAAAATAAATTTTTTAATTCTTCTTAACCCACGCATAGTACACACATATTACGGAGATAATCGCTGGAACTATAATCTGTATTGTATTTATAGCTGGCGTTAAGGTAAATAATCCAAACCAAGTTATCGGAAGAACTCCGCTTGATTCTAAGGCAAAGTGGACAACGGCCTCCCACGCAGCTAATCCTGCAACGAATTTTAATATTTCTTTCATATTTATATTTTAGCCGAAAACTAAAATTTTGTCCGAACTCTCAATCATTTTTAATAAGTCGGACATACTGGAAATCGGACATGCTTTGCTTTCGCTCTTGCCGCGCAATTCGAAACAAGTGCCGCAAGCGTAAATCTCGCCCTTTAGTTCTTTAAATTCCGTTACTTTCGCGGAAATATTAAAATGTTCGCTGTCGGGAATAGTGTCCAGTTCCGAGCCCTCGTTCATCAGGAAAATTTCCACCCGATGACCCGCCTTGAGCGCAGTAATCCCGAGACGGAACGTATTCCATGCATGTTCCGGCTTATTTGATTGTAAGATAATGCCAAGTTTCATAAGTTCGAATGAGTCGGTAAAATAAGTATGGCAGAAAACGACAAAGATATTAGTAATGGTAGGATGGTTTTTATATACATTATATTCTCACCTTACTATACCAAAAAATCGCCGGAATGGCGATTCTTTGAGGGCTCTCGGCCTCGAACAAAGTTCGGTATCCTGGACAGGTACGGGTCCTGGACGCCCCTGAGCCGTCCAAGAGCCGTCGTGAAAATAGGTTCAAAATGACGCGTCTCGGACGGCCACGATACTGCGTGGACTGATGCTGTGTGCCCCAGTTGTGAACCCCGATTTAAAGGGAGATTTCGGGCGTTTTTGGGGTGTCTCATTAATGTGTCTCAGTCGGGGCGTTTTGAAGCTAAAATGAGACAAATGGGACACAGAAAAGGGGTATTTTAACGTGTCTCATTCTAGGATGATTTCGTATTACAAAATCTTTAGCTACTTACTTCGAAACATAAAATCTCGGCAGACACATCAGTGTTATTATCTGCAGCAATAAGACCTATACTCAATCTCATACTTGATTCTTCATAATTAAATTTCGGTGGAATAGGAAAATCATATGTTGCAAAAAGCTTATTGGGAGGTACCCCTGGATTCAGACACCTTTTCTGAGAGTTTGATTAAGGTATAATGGGTATTACTATGGCAACATCAAACAAAAAAGGCTAC
>MHMH01000014.1 GCA_001819335.1 Candidatus Nealsonbacteria bacterium RIFCSPLOWO2_01_FULL_43_32
GCGCTCTTAACCTCGGCAAATGCGGATTTGTTGTGTATGCCATATACATACATTTTACCCTACAGGGTGTTGCAAAGGTATTGAACCATTACGACGTCCTTGACAAATTTTTAATAAAATGTATAATATGAGTATAAATAAATAAGGAAAGGAGGAAAAATAATGGAGGAGCAGATGGTTGCTCCAGGAGATGAGTTGGTTGAACTTCAACTTCTGGCTCGGAATAAAAGGTTAAGACAAACGCGGAAAGAAAAACACCTGACCCAGGAAGACCTTTTTCGGATTACCGGCATTCCAATAAACACTATCAGGCGGATTGAAAACCTCTGGTTTGTCCCTAGTAGGGAGATGATGGAAGAGATTGCTTGTGCCCTGGAAAAGCCGGTAAGCTTTCTTTTCCCTCAAGAATTAACGGAAGCGATAGAGGAGGGAGTATTCCATGAGCGTCGAGTTCAGCTTGATACCCAACGGATTACCAGTTTTACCGGAGCCAAGAGATTAGGGCGCCAACTCTCACTAACTTCCGGGACAGAGGAAGCCGAAAGGGAAATAGATCAGAGCCTTCTCAAAAATCAAATCAAAGAGGTTTTAGCTATTCTTTCCTCGGTACAACAAGAAGTGATTACCCTAAGGTTTGGTCTGGACGGGGGAGGCAAAAGAACCCTCGATGAAGTTGGCCAAGAATTCAGAGTAGGCAGAGAAAGAATCCGGCAGATTGAAGCCAAAGCTTTGAAGAGGCTTCGTCATCCTTCTCAAAGCAGAAAACTTAAGGGATTCCTGGCCGACTAATTTTATCGGCGAAGAATCGTCATCAAGGGAGAAAACGCTGTTTTCTCCCTTTTAATTTAGCTAAAAATACGATAAAATAAGGACGAAGAGGTAAACCTCTTCTTCGCCTTCGTTTCCCGAAGTGTTAGCTAGGGGAAAGATGAAACTTATTTCATCGTATTTATTAAATAAAAACTCGGTACATGGTTCGTCAAGAAATCGTAAAATTAATCAAAGAAGCGGCTAAAAAGGCCGGATTTTCGGCTTTGGCCGCGGTTCATATTGATTATCCCGAAGACGAGAAACACGGAGACTATGCGACCAATTTTGCTTTGCAGACGGCTAAAACCATCAGATTAACCCCCAAAGCGATAGCTAATAATTTAAGGTCTCATATCCTGAATCTTGAGCCTGCCTTATTTGAGAAAATTGAGATAGCTGACCCGGGCTTTCTTAATTTTTTTATTTCTAAGCAATATTTGTATAAGCAGGTCGGGGAGATCCTGAGGCAGAAAGAATTTTTTGGTAAGCTGAAAACAGGCCAGGGCAAAAAAATAAGCATTGAGTCGGTTTCAGCCAATCCCACCGGCCAGCTACATATTGGCAACGGCCGCAACGCATTTTCAGGAGATGTCCTTTCCAATGTTCTGGAAAAAGCTGGTTATAAGGTGGTTAGAGAATACTTTGTGAACGATGCCAAAAACAGCAAGCAAATCATCGAGCTGGGTAAAACCGCCCTGGGCAAGGGAGAAACATATAAAACCGTTCGCATTGTCAGTTTATTGGAAAAAAATAAAATAACCGGCCAGACGGAATCCGAGGCCGGCTGGCAGCTCGCCCAAATCATCCAGAATAACAACAAAGATTTTTTAGAGAAGAAGCTGAAAGTTAAATTTGATAAATGGGTTTCCGAAGAGGAGGCCATTTATCAACAAAATAAGATTAATAAAATGTTGGACTGGCTGAAGAAAAATAATTTGGTTTATGAAAAAGAGGGGGCTTTATGGATCAAAACCTCCCAGTTCGGCGATGACAAAGACTGGGTGGTGGTCAGGGAAACAGGGGAGCCTACTTATTTGCTTTCCGACATCGCCTACCATAAGGATAAGTTTGACCGGGGCTTTGATAAGGTGATCGATATCTGGGGAGCCGACCATCAGGCTCACGTTTCCAAAATCAAAGCTGCCTCAAAGATGCTGGGCTTCAAAGGGAGCTTGGATATATTGGTTTTGCAGTTAGTTACCTTGAGGGGCGGGGAAAAGATGTCCAAAAGACTGGGCAATGTCATTACCCTGGAAGAATTGGTTGACGAAATCGGTTTGGATGTCGCCCGGTGGTTTTATCTGCAAAAGTCTTTAAATACCCACACGGAAATAGATTTGGACTTGGCCAAAGAGCAGTCCGAGAAAAATCCGGTTTATTACGTCCAATACGCCCACGCCCGAATTTGCTCAATTTTGAGCAAATCCGGGAAATCCCCCGCCTTCGCCAAGGCTTCGGCGGGCAAGGAAAACTTGAAATTATTGAATCAGCCGGCCGAATTAGCATTAATTAAGCAACTAATCAGACTGCCCGAGACTGTTGAAGACACGGCCAGAGACTATCAGGTTCAGCGGCTGCCCCAGTACGCCACTGATTTAGCGACGTCCTTCCATCAATTTTACCGCGACTGCCAGGTTCTATCAGACGATAAAAATCTGTCAAAAGCTCGCTTGGCTCTCGTTTTAGCCACAAAAATTATCTTAAAAAACACTCTTTCTTTAATGGGCATTTCCGCTACGGAAAAAATGTAATCATATGGAACTTAAATTTCCCGAATTAGAGCATAAAATATTGGAATTTTGGAAAAAAGACAAGACTTTTGAAAAGAGCATCAAGCAGCGAGCCAAGGCTCGGGATTTTGTTTTTTATGAAGGTCCCCCGACCGCTAATGGCAAACCCGGCTTGCACCACGTTTTAGCCCGAAGCTATAAAGACATTATCTGCCGGTACAAAACCATGAGGGGGTTCAGGGTTTTGAGAAAAGCCGGCTGGGATACCCACGGCTTGCCGGTAGAACTTGAAATTGAAAAGAAGCTGGGCCTCAAAAATAAAAAAGACATTGAAAAATACGGCATCGCAGAGTTTAATAAAAAATGCCGCGAATCAGTCTGGCAATATAAGGACGAATGGGAAAAACTGACCACTCGCATTGGTTTCTGGCTGGATATGGAAAATCCCTACATCACTTATGAAAATAGCTATATTGAGAGCTTGTGGCACATTATCAAGCAGATTCATCAAAAAGGGCTTTTGTATAAAGGCCATAAGGTCGTGCCTTATTGTCCAAGGTGCGGCACGGCCTTGTCTTCGCATGAAGTGGCCCAGGGCTACAAGGCGGTTAAGGAGAACTCAATTTTTGTAAAATTCAAAATCCAGCCCGATACGTATCTGCTTGTTTGGACGACCACGCCCTGGACCTTGCCGGCCAATGCGGCCATAGCGGTTAATCCGAAGTTTGTTTACGCCAAGGTAAAATTCGGCGTTGATAATTTAATCTTAGCCAAAGAAAGGCTAAGCGTTTTGGGAGAGGGTTATCAGGTTATTGAAGAACTGAAGGGCCAGGACTTGATTGGCTTGGAATACGAACGGCTATTTGGAGAGGTTCGACCTCCCCAGGAGGTCGGACCTCGCGTAATCGCCGGCGATTTCGTTTCTTTGGACGAGGGAACGGGCCTGGTCCATATCGCCCCGGCTTTCGGCGTGGACGACATGCAGGTTGGTAAAAAAAATAATTTGCCGGTAATTTTGAACGTTGACGAGGAAGGAAAATTCAAACCGGAAGTGAAACAATGGGCCGGCATATTTGTTAAAGATGCTGACCCGTTGATTATCAAAAATCTAAAAGAAAAAAACTTGCTTTTCAAAGAAGAGCTGCACGAGCATGATTATCCTTTTTGCTGGCGCTGCAGCTCCCCTTTGCTTTATTACGCCAAAGAAAGCTGGTTTATTAATATGCAGAAGGGCAAGAAGGATTTAATCCAAAACAGTCAGAAAATTAATTGGGTACCCGCTTATTTAAAAGAGGGCAGATTCGGCGAGTGGCTGAAAGAGGTCAAAGATTGGGCTTTTTCCAGGGAAAGATACTGGGGTACGCCCTTGCCGGTCTGGCAGTGTAAAAAATGCCAGCACCAGGCAGTCATCGGCAGTAGGCAAGATTTATTAAATCAGAAATTCTCAAATAATAAATATTTTATTCTAAGACACGGAGAATCAGTGGTAAATGTAAAGAAGCTTGCCAATTGTTGGCCGGAAAAAATCCATTATCCTTTGACTGAAAAAGGGAAAAGACAAATCAGGGGAGCGGTCCAAAAACTAAAGAAAGAAAAGATTGACCTGATTTTTTCTTCCGACCTTTTGAGAACTAAACAAACCGCTGAAATTGTCGGTCAGGAATTGGGTTCGAAGATTAATTTTGATGAACGGCTCAGGGATGTCAATATCGGTATTTTCAATGGGAAACCTCTCGGAAAAACTGGGGAATTTTGGAATAAAGGAGAAAATTTGACGCCCCTGGAACATTATTCAAAAAGATTTCAAACAGCTCCTCCTGAAGGGGAAAATTACGTTGAACTTGAAAAAAGAATGTTTGGGTTTATTAAAGAGATGGACCAAAAATACCAAGGCAAAAATATTTTGATTGTGAGTCATAAGCGCCCCTTTACTTTATTGGAGAAAGTAGTTTTGGGATATGATATGGAAAAATTTGTTGAAACTATTCTTAAAGAAAAAGAAATTAAAACAGGAGAATTAAGAAAATTGGAATTCAAAAATCTGCCCTACAACGAAAAGATGGAACTGGATTTCCATCGGCCGTATATCGATGAAGTAAGGTTCCGATGCTCTCAATGCGCTGGCTTAATGGAGAGGGCGCCGGAACTGATTGACGTTTGGTTTGATTCAGGGTCCATGCCCTTTGCTACGGTCGCCCAATTTCCCGCCGACTACATTTGTGAAGGCATTGATCAAACCAGGGGCTGGTTTTATACGCTTTTGGCGGTGGCCACTCTGCTGGGGAAAGGCGCTCCTTATAAAAACGTTATTTCTTTGGGCCACGTTTTGGACGAAAAAGGCGAAAAGATGTCCAAGTCAAAAGGCAATGTCGTTGACCCCCAGTATATTATTGAAAAATACGGCTCGGATGCCGTCCGATGGTATTTTTACACGGTCAATCAGCCGGGCGACGTTAAGCTTTTTGCGGAGAAAGATGTGGGAGGAAATTTGAAGAAATTCATTATGACCTATTGGAATTGCTTCGCCTTTTATCAAACCTATCAAAGTAAGGGGGTCGTTAGACGTCGGACGTCTAACAATATATTAGATAAGTGGATTGTTTCAAGACTGAATGAGCTTATTAACGAGGTGACTAAAAGACTTGATCAATATGACGTTACTCCAGCCGCCAGAGCGATTGAAGCTTTTATTATCAATGATTTATCTTTGTGGTACATCAGAAGGTCCAGAAAACGGTTTGAAGAGGCCTCATCAACCCTGTATTTTGTTCTGTTAACCTTAAGCAAGCTTACCGCTCCGTTCGTGCCATTTTTAAGCGAAGAAATACGTCAAGGAATTCAAAGCAAATACCTCCCGAGGGTCCTTAGATTTAAGTACCCTCGGGAGGTGGTTAAATTCAAAATTAAAAATTCCGTTCATCTGAAGGATTGGCCGAAAGCAGATAAAAAGTTAGTTGATAAAAAATTAAACCAGGAAATGGAAAAGGTTCGGGGGATAGTCAGCTTGGCTTTAGCCGAAAGAGCCAAGGCCGGCATTAAGGTTCGCCAGCCGCTCGCTTCGCTCAAAATCCGAAATCCGCAAGCCGAAATCCGAAACAATAAGGAATTACTAAATTTAATTCAAGAAGAAGTTAATGTTAAAGAAATAGTTTTTGATTCTAAGATTAAAAAAGAAATAGAATTAAATACTAAAATTACTCCCGAATTGAAAGAAGAGGGGATGGTTCGGGACGCCATACGCCAGATACAAGACATGAGAAAGCAGGCCGGGCTGAAGCCGGCCGATAAAATTTCTATTGAATATTCCGGGACGCCGGAATTGAACGAGGTTTTGATGAAAAACAAAAACTTTATTTTGCAAGAAACCAAAGCCAAAGATTTTCATTTAGCATCAAAACCAAAGGTCGACCAAGAAAGTTTAGGGTTATCCATTAAAAAACTTTAAATTTATGGCTACGCCAATACCCAAGCCTCCTCAAAAGCCGGTAGCTGTGCCAAAACCAGGCCTTTTTGCTGGGAGCAGACCAGTGTCAATAATAGATACACTCCGGAAAGTGCCAAAAGAAACCGTTATTCCTGGAACTGGCGGGCAAAAAATATATAAAGGAGCCCATAGAGGGCTCTTGCAAAAATATCTTCCCCCTGGAAAAGTTAACACTTTTTTAAGCCCGGAAGAAAAAAGAACAATCCTTCGTAAAATGAGGAGCGAAGACAAAGGCAATCCAAGCAGGGACAGAAGAATCTTGGAAGAAGACTTCGGCCTTAAAGAAGCAAGAAGAGACTACTAAAATGGCGGTTCATTATCGGACCCGGGGCTTTGTCATTAAAAAGACTGGTCGGGGAGAGGCCGACCAGCTTTTTACCATTTATACACAGGATTTCGGCAAGCTGGAAGTTTTGGGCAAAGCCGTCAGGAAGATTAAGTCAAAACTAAGAGGAGGCATCGGGCTTTTTTATTTGTCAGAAATTGAATTTATCCAGGGCAAGAAAACCAAAACCCTGACTGGTGCGATTTTAATTGAGAAATTTCCCAACATCAGGAAAAGCTTAAAAAAATTAGCCGTGGCTCATAAAATTGCCGAAAATCTTGATGATTCGGTGAGAGGGCAGGAACCAGATAAAAAAACTTGGGAATTGTTAATTGAAACTTTCGGGAAGTTAAACAATCTACAATTTAAAATTAATCATCTGCCGTTAGTGTACTATTATTTTCTCTGGAATTTCATTTCCATTCTCGGCTATCGGCCGGAATTCAAAGACTGCTTGCTCAATGGGCAGAAAATAGCGTGTGACATCGTCAAAGTATTAAAATTGATTTTAAGAAAAGACTGGCCGATTTTATCAAGATTAAAAATCCAGCCCCTTCACCAAAAGTTATTGAAAAACGTTTCTCAAGATTATCTTAGTGAAATTTTAGGCAGAAACTGATATACCCCCGTTAGAAAATTCAAAGTATGGCGAGAAATTTTTAGTATTACCAAAAATTTTCTAACGGGGTATAATCTAAATAATGATACAGCTCACCCAAAATAAATTCATGCTCGTTATTATTACCTCGGCTTTGGTTCTGGGCCTGCTGGGTTTTTGGTATTACCAGAGAAATATTTATTCCAAGGAAATTTTGAAATTGGAAATTCTGGGGCCGGCCGAAGCCGAGTTGGCTCAAGAGGTGGAATACACCGTTAAATATAAAAATAATGGCAACGTCAGACTGGAAGACCCGCGTCTCATCTTTGAGTATCCGAAGTATTCTCTGCTCCAGGCGGGGCAATCTCTCCGGCAGGAAGTCGCCCTAGAGGCCATTTATCCCGGTCAAGAGCAAACCCTTAATTTTAAGACAAGGCTTTTGGGCAAGGAAGGAGAAATCAAGCAAGCTCGGGCCTGGCTGAATTATCAGCCCAAAAACCTTAAAGCCCGTTACGAATCGGAAACCTCTTATACGACGCAGATTAAATCCGTTCCTTTGGTCTTGGAATTCGATCTGCCTTCAAAAATTGATTCGGGCAAAGAAGTGAGCTTTAAGCTGAATTATTTTTCCAACGCCAGCTATCCGCTCTCGGGATTGGGCATCAAGCTTGAATACCCGGCCGATTTTGAATTTCAAAGTTCTAAGCCTCGGTCTTTGGATAAAACAGACTGGGATGTCGGGCTTTTAAATAAAGCCGAGGGAGGCAGGATTGAAATCATCGGCCATATTAAAGGAGAAATCGGCGAGCAAAAACAATTTAAGGCGCAATTTGGTTCCTGGCAAGATGGCGAATTCGTGGTCCTGAAAGAAACCATTCGGGGGGTGCAGATCATTACCCCCTCTTTGTATATTTCTCAGCAAATTAACAACAATTCTCTTTATGTCGCCAAGGCCGGCGATGCGCTCCATTACGAAATTTTCTTCAAAAATATCGGCAACGATGTTTTAAATAATCTATTTTTGGTCGCCAAATTAGAAGGTGGGCTTTTTGACCTGGCCACCCTCAAGGCGCCTCTGGGCGATTTTGAGCCGGGCGACAACTCAATAGTTTTTGACTGGCGCAAGATTCCCAAGCTTCAGTTTTTAGCCGTGGGCGAAGAAGGCAGGGTTGAATTCTGGGTTGAACTAAAAGATGATTGGCAGATCTCCAGCATCAACGATAAAAATCAGGTTATCAGAACCAATATTTCTCTTTCGCAGGCCCAGAAAGAATTTGTGACTAAAGTGAACTCAAAACTGGAGATGAGCCCAAAAGGCTATTATCAGGATGAAGTTTTTGGCAATACGGGTCCTCTGCCACCGGTAGCGGGTCAACAGACAACGTATACTATTATCTGGCAGGTGAAGAATTATTACAACGACATTAAGAATATGCAAGTTAAAGCCATTCTGGGCAGTAACGTAAGATTGACCGGCAAGATCTTCCCCGAAGAAGCGAATTTAACCTTTGACTCCAATTCCCGGGAAGTAGTCTGGAAGCTTGAAAATTTAGAAGCGGGCCAGGGAGTTTTGGGGACAGCGGGTCCCTCGGTCGCTTTCCAGCTCGCCTTAACGCCCCAGCAGGCAGGCAATTTGACCCTTGTTGGCACGGCCAGAGTCACGGGCGAAGACGAATTCACTGGTTTAATGACGAGTGCCGAAGCCCCAGTAATTAACACCGCGGACATCGTCCAATAATCAATGCCATGGACCCCGTTAGAAATTACAGAATTAATGGGGTTAACAAAAATAATTATTATGATACCTAAGACAAACCAAATTTCTAACGGGGTGGAAGACTTAATGCAAAAAGTCGTATCGTTATGCAAAAGACGGGGTTTTATTTTTCCTTCTTCGGAAATTTACGGTGGCTTTGCCAACGCCTGGGATTACGGTCCCTTGGGCACGGAGCTGAAAAACAACATCAAACAGCTTTGGTGGAAAAAATTCGTTCAAAGCAGGGACGATATGGTGGGGATTGACGCCTCGCTGATTATGAATCCTAAGGTTTGGGAAGCCAGTGGCCACTTGAAAAAATTTGCCGACCCGCTGGTTGAATGCAAAAATTGCCACAGCAGATTTAAGGTTGACGATTTGGCAATAAAAACATGCCCCCATTGCGGTAAAAAAGAATTTACTCCCCCAAGGCAGTTCAACCTCATGTTCAAAACATTCATCGGCCCGGCCGAAGCCCAAAGCAATATTACTTATTTTCGTCCTGAAACCGCCCAGGCCATGTTCGTTAATTTCAAGAATGTTTTAGATACTGCGCGTAAAACCCTGCCTTTCGGTATTGCCCAAATAGGCAAAGCCCTTAGGAATGAAATTACGCCCGGTAATTTTATTTTCAGAACCAGGGAGTTTGAACAAATGGAAATAGAGTATTTCGTCCTTGAAAAAGACTGGGAAAAATATTTTGAATACTGGAGAAAAGAAATGGCAGCGTGGATTAAAAACTTGGGGGTTGACATCAAAAAAGTCCACGAAGTTGAAGTTTCTGGCAAAGAGAAAGCCCATTACTCCAAGAGAACGATAGATTTTGAATACGAATTTCCCTTCGGTCAGAAAGAATTATACGGCTTGGCCTACCGCACCGATTTTGATTTGAAAAATCACTTTAAAGAACCGCCCTATAGGGAGGAGGGTGTAGATGCCCTTTATCCGCATGTCATTGAACCGAGCTTTGGGGTTGACCGGTCGGTTTTGGCCGTTCTTTTGGAAGCTTTTAAAGAAGAAAAAGAAAGAGTGGTTTTAAAGCTTCCGCCAAAATTGGCTCCGTATCAAGCCGCGGTTTTCCCGCTTCTGGCGAACAAGCCGGAGCTAGTGAAATTAGCCAGAAAAATTTATGATGATTTGCGTAAAGACCTGATGGTGGCCTGGGACGATAGGGGAAACATCGGCAAACGTTATTACTCTCAAGACGAGATAGGTACTCCGGCTTGTATTACTGTCGATTTCGACAGCTTAAAAAAAGACGACGTCACCATCCGCGACCGAGACACCATGAAGCAGGAAAGAGTGAAGATAGATAGTTTGGCAGAAATTATTAGAGAAAAATTAGAGAAATAAAATTTTGGCCTTCAGTACCGTCAAGGACTTTTTTATTTTAAGTAAATTCAGTATAATAAAAATGGATAATGGATCGTTAAACTCGAAATAACAACCATGGTCTTGATTTCGAGTTTTTAGTTTATTATAATCAATTAATATGAGTAAATATAAATACTATTTTAAAAAGCCAAAGTCCGAAATTATTAAAGATATTTTAAGCTGGTTAGCCATTACTGGGGCAATTTGCATAGCCGCCACCTCGCCCCATTTTGTTATTAATCTTTTAAAGGAATTTAAACAGGGAAGAAAATATAAAAAGAAAAATATTTATAATGCTTTTTATCGACTTCAAAGAGAGGGGTGTCTCAATATAGAAAGAAAAGATCATAAGGTTTACATTAGTTTAACCGAAAGAGGAAAGAAAAAAGTCGGAAGACTCCAAATAGATAATTTAAAAATAAAGAAAGTTAAAAAATGGGATGGAAGGTGGAGAGTAGTAATTTTTGATATTGCTCAGCTTAAAAGATTACAGCGCAATGCTTTCAGGGACAAATTGAAGGAATTGGGCTTTTGTTCTGTGCAGAAAAGCGTTTTAATTTGCCCCTATGAGTGCAAAGACGAAATAGAGCTTCTGCGCGAGTTTTTTGGTTTAACTAAAAATGAAATTAGATTACTTGTTGTCGAGAGAATTGAGGGCGACAGTCAGTTTAAAAAGATTTTCAATATAAATTAAAAACTTAATATTACAACCATGGTCTTTTTATCGAGCCTTTTGTGTTATTGGAATGTTTAAGATATAATAATATAATCATAATATAAATCATAAAATGTTTAGAAAAACAACGCTTAAAAACGGGTTGAGGATTATTACCGTCCCGCAGAAAAGCACGCAGGCCGTGACGGTTTTGGTTTTGGCGGGCACTGGCTCCAAATATGAGACAAAAGAAACTTCGGGTATCTCTCATTTTTTAGAGCACATGTTCTTTAAAGGAACTGAAAAAAGGCCTGATAAATTGGCCATCGCCGAAACCCTGGATAAGGTCGGGGGTATTTACAATGCTTTTACCGGAGAAGAATGCACGGGCTACTTTGCCAAAGTAGCCTCGAGCCAGTTTGATTTGGCTCTGGATTGGGTTTCCGATATCTATTTAAAAAGCATTCTGCCGGAAAAAGAAATCAAAATAGAAAAAGGCGTCATCACCGAAGAAATCAATATGGTTTACGACAACCCCATGGCTTATGCGGGGCTTTTGTGGAATAAGCTATTATACGGCGACCAGCCCGCCGGCTGGGATATTGCCGGGACCAAAGAAAGCGTGAATGCCATGAATCGCCCAGAACTCTTAAATTATATGAACAGCCAGTACGTGGCTTCAAATACCATTGTTTGCGTGGCCGGAAATATTAATGATGCTCAAACCATCAGCCAGATCAAAAAAAAGTTTGTCCAAATAAAAACCACCCTACCTACCAAAAAAGCCCAAGTGGTTGAAAGCCAAATGAGGCCGGCCTGCCTGGTCCATTTTAAACAAACCGACCAGACCCATCTTTGTTTGGGCGCGAGAGGTTATCATCTTTTTCACCCCAAGAGGTATGTCCAGGACATTCTGGGAATTATTTTAGGAGGCATGATGAGCTCACGGCTTTTTATAGAAATCAGAGAAAAACTGGGCCTGGCTTATTACATTAAAACCGAAGTTGATTCTAACCCCGATACCGGATACCTGGTTACCCAGGCTGGCATTGACAATCACAACGTCGCCAAAGCGATTTCGACTATTTTAAAAGAATACAGGAGAATTTCTCAAAAAGCACTATCCCGGGCAGAATTGAAAAAAGCCAAAGATTACGTTCAGGGGAAGATGACTTTAATGTTAGAATCTTCCGATGCCCTGGCTTCTTTCTACGGAGCGCAGGAGCTCCTGGAGCGGGCCACCTTAACTCCGAAGGAAATCTATGCTAAGATTAATCAAGTCTCCTGGCAAGACATCTTGAAGGTTGCTCAGGATATTTTCCAACCTAAAAACCTGAACTTAGCCTTAATCGGGCCGTTCAAAGATGACCAAAATTTTCAGCAGTTATTAAAATCATGGAGCCAAGAGTTTTAGATATTTCTTGGGGAACGATTTTGAAGCTGACGATCGCTTTTTTCACCTTTTATCTTCTCTACCTGGTCAGAGATATTTTAATTTGGGTGGTGTTCGGCTTGATTATTTCCGTGTTATTTGATCCGGCCATTGATTTCCTGCAAAAAAGGCGTTTGCCCAGAGTTTTAGCAACTATTTTGGTTTATGTGGCGCTTTTTGGTATTTTAGGCTTTATGATTTATGCTATGGCTCCTTGGTTTGTCCAAGAAAGTCAGCAATTCTCTCAGGCATTCCCCGAGTATTTTAAGAAAATTTCCCTGCCCCTGAAAGGATTGGGCATCGAAGCTTTTGAAAGTCTTGAAAGCTTCAATCGGGCTTTTGAGCAGGGCTTGACCAACGCCTCGGCTAATATTTTCAGCGCCCTGGGAGCTATTTTCGGAGGCATTCTGTCCACCGTCACCATTATTACCATTGCTCTTTTCCTCTCTTTGGAAGAAAAGGGGTTAGACAGGGTTATTGCTACCCTTGCTCCTAAAAAACACGAAGCGCTGGTCTTGAGCCTTTGGGCCAGGTCTCAGAAAAAGGTTTCGGGCTGGTTCGGCGCAAAAATTTTATGCAGCCTCTTCGTCGGGTTAACGACCTTTGCGACCTGTTATATCTTAGGCATTCAATATGCGCTCTCTTTCAGTTTTTTGGCCGGGGTTTTAAATATTATCCCGATTATCGGTCCGATCGCCACGGGAGCGATCGTTGTTTTTTCAGTTTTTTTAACCTCTTGGACCAAAGCTTTGTTTTTCCTTATTGCCTTTGTGATTATTCAGCAGATAGAAGGGAATATTCTTAGCCCGGTTTTAACTAAGAAATTCATCGGGTTGCCGCCGGTTTTAGTCTTGGTCTCGGTCATGGTCGGCGCAAAGTTATGGGGGGTGATGGGAGCTCTTTTGGCTATTCCCATCACCGGCATTCTATTTGAATTCTTGAAAGACTTTCTTCAGAAAAGAAGAGAAGAAAAAGAAAGAGCCGCTGTTTTGTAATATGGTTGCTCTCTATATTGTCGGTACGCCCATTGGTAATTTAAAAGATATCAGCCTCCGCGCCATTGAGACATTGAAGGAGGTTGATTTAATTTTGTGCGAAGATACCAGGGTGACCAAGATATTGCTTGATCATTACGAAATCAAGACCCCGACCTTAAGCTATCATCAGCATTCCCAATTGAAAAAAGTTGAGGAGATTATCCAGCTTTTAAAAGATGGGAAAAATTTGGCTTTGGTGTCCGATGCTGGTACTCCGGGAATCGCTGATCCGGGCGGTAAGTTGGTGGAGTCGGTGGTCAAGGCATTAGGAGATGCTGCTAAAATTGTTTCCGTGCCCGGCACCAATGCTTTCATTGCCGCCGCTTCCATCTCCGGCTTTCCGATTGATAGGTTTGTGTTTTTGGGTTTTCCGCCGGTTAAGAATAAAAGAAAGAAATTTTTTACAGAGGCGGTCAGCTTAAAGTACCCAGTAGTGTTTTTTGAATCAAAACACCGCATTTTAAAAACCCTGGCAGAGCTGGCTTTACTCAATAAGCAACTGTACCTGGTCGTTTGCCGGGAGTTAACCAAGCAATTCGAAACAACTTACCGAGGCACCGTCAAGGAGGTTTTAGAAAAATTGAGTGAAGAGGAAATTAGAGGAGAGTTCGTGGTTATCATAGGAAGAAGATAGCCAGCGCCACTATTGCCGCCTGGCTGGCGATTCCCAAAACCGCTGGGATTTTTTTATTTTCACAGACAGTATTAATCGCCCCATGCATTTCCAAATGCTTCTTGAATAATCCGTTGGTCGGGAAAATACAATAAAATAGGGTCAGGCCGTCAGGGAAGAGCGATACGGTAGCTGCCGTCAGGATGAGCGGGGAATAACCGGTCGTAAAAAAAACAATTACCAGGCCGATAAAAATATCTAAAAATACCTTTAAAAAATCAGGGCCAGACTTATCCCATTGCTTGGCTCGGATAGTTTTAATATCATATTCCGTATGCGGGAAGAAATCCAAAGCATAATGGCTCAATAAAACAAAAATAAGCCCTAAAATTGGATTTTGGACTTTGGTTATGATAGCCACGCCAACCAAGATGTGCGGGGTCAAAAGCATTTTAATTCAATGAAAACATGATAAGATGAAATCAGTTAAATTATACCATGAAAAATAAGTTTTACGTAACAACCAGTATTGCTTATACCAATGCCCCGCCTCATATTGGGTTTGCCTTGGAGTTAATCCAGGCGGATGTGCTCGCGCGACATCGCCGCTTTTTAGGTGATGACGTTTTTTTTCTGACCGGCACCGATGAACATGGCCAAAAGATTGTCAGAGCGGCCAAAGAAGCTGGCCAAACCCCTAAGCAGTTTACCGATGAAATATCTCAAAAATATCAAACATTGACTAAGGCACTCAATTTGTCAAACGACGATTTTATCAGGACAACCGACCCCAAAAAACACTGGTCTAATGTCCAAAAGGTTTGGCTTAAATTGAAAGAGAACGGTGATATTTATAAAAAGAAATATAAAGGACTTTATTGCGTGGGCTGCGAAGCGTTTCTTAAAGAAAAGGATTTGATTGATGGCCAGTGCCCGATTCATCACCAGCAACCGGAAATTATTGAGGAAGAAAATTACTTTTTCAGGCTTTCTAAATATGCTGACGCCGTGAAAGATCAAATCGAGAGCGGAGAAATTAAAATCGTTCCCGGTGGCAGGAAAAACGAGATTTTAAGTTTTATTGGACGGGGCGTTGAGGATGTTAGTTGCTCAAGAGCAAAGGAGAATTTGCAGTGGGGGATACCAGTTCCCGACGACGATACCCAAATAATCTATATCTGGTTTGAAGCCTTGATAAACTATCTTTATCCTAAAAAATATTGGCCGGCCAACGTTCATTGCATTGGTAAAGATATTTTCCGTTTCCACGCGTTATTGTGGCCGGCGATGCTTCTTTCTTTAGGGCTTGATTCGCCCAAAACCATTTTCGTTCACGGCTACATCACCTCTGGCGGGCAAAAAATGTCAAAAAGTCTAGGCAATGTGGTTGACCCGTTTGAGTTGATTAGAAAATACGGCGCAGATGCCGTGAGATATTTTTTATTGCGGGAGATACCTTCTACCGAGGACGGGGATTATACCGAAGAAAAATTTAAAGAGAGATATAACGGCGACTTGGCGAGCGGGCTGGGCAATTTGGTGGCCAGGGTTATTACGTTGGCCAAAAATTCCAAAACCCAAATTACAATTTCTAAACAAATTCCAATTTCCAAATTCCAAAAAAAATATCAAAAAGCATTGGAGGAGTTTAAATTTAATGAGGCATTGATGGCGGTTTGGGAACTGATTGGTCTTTGCGATCAATATGTTGAAAGGGAAAAACCGTGGTCCTTCGACCCTGCTCAGGATAAAGAAAAAATAGAAGAGGTTATCGGCGGTTTATTATTTGCCATTAAAGAAATAGCTGATTTATTAGAGTCATTTTTGCCTGAAACCTCGGAAAAAATTCTTAAGCAATTAACCCTTCGACGTGGCTCAGGGCAAGAAAAAAGCGAACCGTTGTTTCCTCGTTTAAAATAATTATGATTTCTGCTCTTCAAATTTTCTGGATTTTATTCTCAATCTTTATTCTCGGAGCGGTTATTTTCGATCTTTATTGGCAAGGCAGAAGGAAAAAAGCGATGTCATCGAGCGAGGCGGGGTTCTGGACATTGGGATGGATAGGGCTGGCGCTCCTTTTTAACCTCTTAATCTATTTTTTCTTAGGGCAGGGAAAGGCCCTCGAGTTTTTAACCGCTTATCTGCTGGAAAAGTCATTAAGCCTGGACAACCTCTTTGTTTTTTTGGTTATTTTTTCGTATTTCAACCTGCCCGTTATTTCTCAGCAGAAAGTCCTGAAGTTAGGGATTCTGGGCGCTTTTTTGTTACGGGCCGTTTTTATTTTTGGAGGCATTTGGCTTCTGCAAAGATTTGATTTCCTTTTTTACGTTTTTGGGGCGTTTCTTGTTTTCACCGCCCTTAAGCTATTGGTTCAGAAGGGTGAAAAAATAGACCCCCAGAAAAGTTTATTTTTGAAGATTGTTAAAAGATTCATTCCCATGACCGATAGCTGCGAGGAAAATAAATTTTGCATAAAAAACGGGAAAACGTTCTGTTTCACTCCGCTTTTTATCGCCCTTATCCTTATTGAAAGCGCGGATTTAATTTTTGCCCTGGATTCCGTACCTGCGGTTTTGGCCATCACTCAAGATCCATTTTTGGCTTACACTTCCAACGCCTTCGCTATTTTAGGGCTAAGGGCACTTTATTTTTTCCTCGTTACCCTTCTGCCGAAGTTCTTTTATCTAGAGAAAGCCATCGTAGCCCTGTTGGCCTTTGTCGGTTTTAAGATGATTTTCGCTCAAATTTATCATATCCCGCTGGTTTTCTCCCTGAGTTTCATCTTAGCCGTTTTAATAATCTCGATTTTGTTTTCCTGGTGGCAATTAAGAAGAAACAAAAATGCTGATTGATACGCACGCACACCTGAATTTCAATGCTTATAAAGCCGATGCCGATGAGGTGATCCGTCGTTCTTTAGAGAATGATGTTTGGCTCATTAATGTCGGCTCGCAGTATTCAGCCAGTAAAAGAGCGGTGGAGATGGCCGAGAAACATTGCGAAGGCGTTTACGCGGCCGTGGGGTTGCATCCCATTCACGTTAACGAAGAAGAATTTTACTACGAAAAATATAAGGCATTGGCCAAATCAAAAAAGGTGGTGGCTATTGGCGAGACTGGGTTGGACTACAAATCGGAGTACGTTTCTTCTAAAGAATTGCAGAGAACTGTTCTCTGCCAACAGCTGGATTTGGCAAAAGAATTGAATTTGCCGATTATTTTTCACTGCCGTTTGGCCCATGACGATTTAATCAAGATTTTATCAGAGAACAGTTCTCCGACAGCTGGCGTGATTCATTGTTTTACTGGGAATTGGGCTGAAGCTCAGGAATATCTGAAAATGGGGTTTTATCTTGGGTTCAACGGCATTATTTTTAAACTTAATTTAGACGAGGCGATCGCAAAAACTCCGCTAGATAAAATCTTAATTGAAACGGATTGCCCTTATTTGACGCCCTTGCCCGCCGAAGCCCTGGCGAAGGCGGGGCCGCTTCGCAATGAACCCATTTTCGTCAAATACGTGGCCGAAAAAATTGCCAAAATAAAGAATTTGAGCTATGAAGAAGTTGCTAAAATAACTACTGAAAATGCCCAAAAACTTTTCAAAATCTAGTATAAAGATCGCCGTTATCGGCGGGAGCGGATTGGAGGACCCCAAGTTTTTCAAAAAGATTAAAGAGGTTAATATTAAAACTCCCTTCGGCTATCCATCAGCGCCAATTATTATCGCCGATTTTAACGGCACGCACGTCGCTTTCCTGTCTCGTCACGGGAAAAAACATCAATTCCCGCCGCATAAGGTCCCCCAAAGAGCCAATATTTGGGCTTTAAAAAGTCTGGGCGTTGAGCGGATTATCGGCATTTCAGCCGTCGGTTCCCTCCAAAAAGATTTCAAACCCGGAGACATTGTCATT
Organism: Candidatus Nealsonbacteria bacterium RIFCSPLOWO2_01_FULL_43_32; assembly: GCA_001819335.1. GTDB lineage: Bacteria > Patescibacteriota > Minisyncoccia > Minisyncoccales > MHMH01 > MHMH01. The sequence continues at coordinate 17,728 of MHMH01000014.1, forward strand.
TCCGATCAGTTCGTTGATTTTACTAAAAAAAGAGATTACACTTTTTACGAAGAAGAGACGATACATGTTTCTTTGGCCGATCCATTTTGTCCGGAGTTGAGAACCTTATTTTATCGAGAAGCGAAAAAATTGAAAATTTCGGTTCATCAAAATGGGACATATTGGTGTATTGAAGGTCCGAGGTTTTCCACCAGAGCCGAATCAAAGCTTTTCAGGAATTTCGCCGATGTCATCGGGATGACTCTTTGTCCTGAAGCGGCTTTGGCCAGAGAGTCGGAAATTTGTTATTTAAACTTGTCCATGGTGACCGATTACGACGTTTGGGCTAAGCATCCAGTTAATCTAAGCGAGCTTTTAAAAACGATGGAAGAGAACGCAGAGAAGATTAAAAATCTTTTACTTAATGCCATCCCTAAAATCAAAGAGCAGGCAAAATGTTCCTGTCAGGAATCCTTAAGCAATGCCAAATTCTGATTTAATCGCCGGTGCGTTAAAGAGCTGTTTTAGATACAGACATTTTGCACTCACAATCTAAGGGCTTGGTTAGGAGTTAAACCGTTAAGTCCGCAGTGTTTGGTGTCA